>NZ_JASJSU010000027.1:11285-50030 GCF_030237045.1 Stenotrophomonas maltophilia group sp. Smal17 | reverse complement strand
GTTGCGGGAGTGTCCGCGGCATGGATGCTGCGGCCAAGCCCCCAAGGACGGGTTTACGACGTCTCCCGCAACCGGACCCACCCCGCCATACCGCAGGAAACCAGCTTGTGCTGTTGCTTCGGCTGTTGATGTTGCCTTGGCTTGAAGCGGGTGCAGGGCGCAGCCCTGCCGATAACCCCATTCAGGCAGGTAAGTGCAGGTCACAGGATAAGCAGACGCCTTGTTGCTGCCATCGAACAGGTCCACATTCCTGTGCAGGAGACGGGCCACTGCCCGTCGTCGAGACACCAGGAGACCTGCATGTCCGTTGCCCCCAGCACTGCCATTTCCCGCGATCCGGCCACCGGCCAGCTCATCGCCAGCCATCCCTTCGCCACCGACGCCGAACTGGAGGCGATCCTCGATCGCGGCCAGGCCGGCTTTGCCGCCTGGAGCGCAACCAGCCTCGAACAGCGCGCCGGGGTGCTGCGCGCGATGGCTGGTGTACTGCGCCGCGACCGCGACGCGCTGGCCGCGCTGGCCACCGCCGAGATGGGCAAGGTCCAGGCCGAAGCGTTGGCCGAGATCGAAAAGTGCGCCGTGCTGTGCGACTGGTACGCCGACCACGGCGCGCAGTTCCTGCGCGACGAGCCGACCCAGGTGCCCGACGACAAGGCCTACGTGTCCTACCTGCCGTTGGGCGTGGTGCTGGGCATCATGCCGTGGAATTTCCCGTACTGGCAGGTGATGCGCGCCGCGGTGCCGATCCTGATGGGCGGCAACGGCTTCCTGCTGAAGCCGGCCGAGAACATCGTGGGTACCGCGCAGCTGCTGGATGCGGCCTGGCGTGATGCCGGGTTGCCGGACGGCACCTTCATCGCCGCCAACATCAGCCGCGAGGGCACCAGCCGCGCGATTGCCGATGACCGTATCGCTGCGGTGACCCTGACCGGCAGCGTGGCGGCCGGTCGCAGCATTGCCGCCCAGGCCGGACAGGCGCTGAAGAAGGTGGTGCTGGAGCTCGGTGGCTCCGATCCGTTCATCGTGCTGGCCGATGCCGATCTGGATGCCGCCGTTGATGCCGCAGTGGCCTCGCGCTTCCAGAACACCGGGCAGGTCTGCATCGCCGGCAAGCGCATCATCGTTGAAGACGCGGTCTACGACCGGTTCGTGGCGCAGTTCTGCCAGAAGGTGCAGGCGCTGACCATTGGCGATGGCCGCGACCCCGGCAGCCGCATCGGCCCGATGGCGCGCCAGGATCTGCTTGAGCAGCTTGATGCGCAGGTGCGCGCCTCGGTGGAGGCCGGTGCGCAGCTGCTGGTCGGTGGTCACCAGCTGCAGCGCCCGGGTGCGTTCTATGCCCCCACCGTGCTGGCCGGCGTGGCGCCGGGCATGCAGGCCTTCGATACCGAGACCTTCGGGCCGGTGGCCTCGATCAGCCGCGCGCGCGATGCCGATCACGCGGTGGAACTGGCCAACCAGAGCGAGTTCGGCCTCAGCGGCAACCTGTGGACCGGCGACCGCGAGCGCGCCATGCAGCTGGCGCGCCGGCTGCAGACCGGCGGCGTGTTCGTCAACGGCTTCTCGGCGTCCGACCCGCGCGTGCCGATCGGCGGCGTGAAGAAGAGCGGCTTCGGCCGCGAGCTCTCGCACTTCGGCATCCGTGAATTCGTCAACGCGCAGACGGTGTGGTTCGACAAGCCTTGACGCGCGGCTCTCATCCTTCCTGCAACGATCCACCATCAGTCCAGCGAAAAGGACGGCATTCCAATGTCCAAGGGTTCAGACCTGCTCGTCGCCGCGCTTGAGAACGAAGGCGTCGAGCGTATTTTCGGCATCCCCGGCGAAGAAAACCTCGACGTGGTCGAGTCGCTCCGCCATTCCAGCATCGAGCTGGTCGTCACCCGCCATGAGCAGGCGGCGGTGTTCATGGCGGCCACCTATGGGCGCCTGACCGGCAAGCCCGGCGTGTGCCTGGCCACGCTTGGCCCGGGCGCGCTCAACTTCACCACCGGCGCGGCGTATGCGTTGCTGGGTGCGTGGCCGGTGATCATGATCACCGGGCAGAAGGGCATCGTCGCCAGCAAGCAGGCGCGCTTCCAGATCGTCGACATCGTCAGCACGATGAAGCCGCTGACCAAGCAGGCACGGCAGATCGTCTCGGCGCGCACCATCCCGACCATTGTCCGCGAGGCGTTCCGCGTGGCCCAGGAAGAGCGGCCGGGTCCGGTGCTGCTGGAACTGCCGGAAGACATCGCGGCCAACGAGGTCGAGGGCGTGGCATTGATTCCCCCGCACGCGGTGGAACGCCCCATTGCCAGCCCGGAGGCGCTCGACCGTGCGGCGGAGATCATCCGCAACGCCAAGCGTCCGCTGCTGATGATCGCTTCGGCGGCGTCGCGGCCACAGTCCAGCGAAGCGCTGTCAGCGTTCGTGCTGCGTGCCGGCATTCCGTTCTTCACCACGCAGATGGGCAAGGGCGCGGTCGCCGGTGGCTCGGGCCTGTACATGGGCACCGCGGCGCTGACCGAGCGCGATTACGTGCACATGGCGATCGACCAGGCCGACGTGATCGTCACCATCGGCCACGAGGTCACCGAAAAGCCGCCGTTCGTGATGCGCCCGGGCGGCCCGACCGTGATCCATATCGGCTACTCGCAGGCAGCGGTGGAACAGGTGTACTTCCCGCAGGTGGAGGTGATCGGTGATATCGGCCGCGCGCTGACCCAGCTGGCCGACCGCATCGAGGGTGCGGTGCCGAACGCCGATGCGCTGCTGCCGCTGCGCGCGACCATCCTGGAGCACATCGCCGACCGTGCCGAGGAGGAAGCGTTCACCCCGCAGCGGCTGGTGCACGACGTCCGCCAGGTGATGCCACCGGACGGCATCGTGGCGCTGGACAACGGCATGTACAAGATCTGGTTCGCGCGCAACTACCGCACCCAGGTGGCCAATACGCTGCTGCTGGACAACGCGCTGGCGACGATGGGCGCGGGCCTGCCTTCGGCCATCATGGCCTCGATCCTGTACCCGCAGCGGCGGGTACTGGCGGTGTGCGGGGATGGCGGTTTCATGATGAACAGCCAGGAGCTGGAAACGTCGCGCCGGCTGGGCCTGAACCTGGTGGTGCTGATCCTCAACGACGGCGCCTACGGGATGATCCGCTGGAAACAGGCGGTGGATGGTTTCACCGACTACGGCATGACCTTCGGCAACCCGGATTTCGTCAAGTACGCCGAGGCCTATGGCTGCAGGGGCCATGAGGTGACCGCCATCGAGCAGTTCATCCCGACCCTGGAAGCGGCGTTCAATGAAGGTGGGGTGCACCTGGTGTCGGTGCCGATCGACTATTCGGAGAACGAGCGGGTGCTGGTGGACGAACTGCGCCAGGCGTTCCCCGGCACCCGCTGACGCCGGCGCCGCGCGGCCCGGTAGGTGTCGACCTTGGTCGACACACGAAGCGCCAACCAAGGTTGGCGACTACCGGGGCTTGTCGGCGCGAACCAGGGTTGGCGGCTACCGGGCGGGGCCGCCAGGGGCCGGGGCAGGGCGGTTTTGGTATGCTGTGGAACCGGCTGTGCCGGGCGCAGCATCCCCCCTCACTACACGATTCCCGCAGATCCATGAGCGAAGCTACCGATACCCCCCCCGTCGACGAAAACAAGTTGATCGCCGAGCGCCGTGAGAAACTCAAAGCGCTGCGTGGGCAGGGCATCGCGTACCCGAACGACTTCCGTCGCGAGGACTTTGCCGGACGGCTGCAGGAAGAATTCGCCGATGCCGAGCAGTGGACCGCCGAGGCCCTGGAAGGCAACGGCCGCCAGGTGAAGATGGCCGGCCGCCTGATGGCCAAGCGCATCATGGGCAAGGCCAGCTTTGCGCAGATCCAGGACGAATCCGGCCGCATCCAGCTGTTCCTGCAGGGCTCCGTGCTCGGCGATGCCTACACCGCCTTCAAGGGCTGGGACGTGGGTGACATCATCGCCGTCGAAGGCGGCCTGACCCGTACCAAAACCGGCGAGCTGTCGGTCAAGGCCGAATCGATCCGCCTGCTGACCAAGTCGCTGCGCCCGCTGCCGGACAAGTGGCACGGCCTGGCCGACGTCGAGCAGCGTTACCGCCAGCGCTACGTCGACCTGATCGTGACCCCGGAGTCGCGCGCGGTCTTCATCAAGCGCTCGAAGATCATCCGCGCAATGCGCGCCTGGCTCGACAACCGCGACTTCCTGGAAGTCGAGACGCCGATGATGCATTACATCCCCGGCGGCGCGGCGGCCAAGCCGTTCACCACCCACCACAACGCGCTGGACCTGGACCTGTACCTGCGCGTGGCGCCGGAGCTGTACCTCAAGCGCCTGACCGTGGGTGGCCTGGAGCGCGTGTACGAGATCAACCGCAACTTCCGCAACGAAGGCGTCAGCACCCGGCACAACCCGGAATTCACCATGATGGAGCTGTACGAGGCCTATGCCACGTACAACGAGATCATGGACCTGACCGAAGGCGTGATCCGTGACGTCGCCAGCGCTGTCAACGGCACCACCGAAGTGGAGTGGGACGGCGCGAAGATCGACCTGGGCCCGGCGTTCCGCCGCTGGCGCATGGACGAAGCCGTGCGCCACCACAACCCGGAGATCTCCGCCGCCGACTGCACCGATCGTGAGGCGCTGCTGCGCCATTGCGAGCGCCTGAAGATCAAGGTCAAGCCGTCCTACGGCTGGGGCAAGCTGCTGCTGGAGATCTTCGAAGCCACCGTCGAGCACACCCTGATCCAGCCGACCTTCATCACCGATCATCCGGTCGAGGTCTCGCCGCTGGCCCGTGCCAACGACAACGATCCGGGCTACACCGACCGCTTCGAGCTGTTCGTCAATGGCAAGGAGCTGGCCAATGGCTTCTCGGAATTGAATGATCCGGAAGACCAGGCCCAGCGCTTCCAGGCCCAGGTGGCCGCGAAGGAAGGTGGCGACGACGAGGCGATGCATTACGACGCCGACTACATCCGTGCGCTGGAGTACGGCATGGCCCCGACCGGCGGCCTCGGCATCGGCGTCGATCGCCTGGTGATGCTGCTGACCGGCAGCAGTTCGATTCGTGACGTGCTGCTGTTCCCGTACATGCGTCCGGAGCAGTAAGCCGTCTTTCTGACTCCTGATTGTGCGCGCCGTCGCGAAACGAGACGGCGCGATTGACGCGTCCCGCACTCGGCGTATCGTTAATGCACTACCTTGACGCCTGTTATGGCTTGATCGGCGCCAGGGGGATGGTGCATTGTGGAGCGTCCGCTTCACAATGTGATGACGATCATGAACCGGGACGTATGACACGGGAGTCAGGCCGATGCAGGGTGCGAGCGTTCGCAGCGGCAGAGTATCCTCGCCTGCTGATGATCCAGCATGGTCGAGAAGCCAGGCAGAGTACGCGTTGAACATCGTCATTGTTGATGATCAGACGTCCGCGCGGACGATGCTGCGTCATGTCATCGAGGACATCGCGCCGGAACTGAGCGTGTATGACTTTGGTGACCCGCTGACCGCGTTGGCCTGGTGCGAGGCGCATCCGGTCGACCTGCTGCTGCTCGATTACCGCATGCCGGAGATGGACGGGCTGGAGTTCGCCCGCCGTTTCCGCCGCCTGCCCAAGCACCGCGATATTCCCGTGATCCTGATCACCGTTGTTGGCGACGAGCCGATCCGGCAGGCGGCGCTGGAAGCGGGTGTCATCGATTTCCTGGTCAAGCCGATCCGCCCGCGCGAACTGCGCGCGCGCTGCTACAACCTGTTGCAGCTGCGCCAGCAGACCGAGAACGTGAAACAGCGTGCGTTGTCGCTGGAACAGCGGCTGCTGGCCAGCATGCACGAGGTCGAGGAACGCGAACGCGAAACCCTGTCGCGATTGGCCCGTGCGATCGAGTTCCGTGATGCCGGCACCAGTGCCTATCTGGAACGCATGGCGCGGGTCGCCGGACTGATCGCCGAGCAGCTCGGCCTGCCCGAGGATGACGTCAAGCTGATCGAGATGGCGGCGCCGCTGCATGACATGGGCAAGATCGCGATTCCCGATGCCGTGCTGCTCAAGCAGGGCAAGCTCAACGACGAGGAGCTGGCGATCATGCGCCGGCACCCCAGGATCGGCCATGAACTGCTCAGTGGCAGCCAGAACCGCTTCATCCAGGTCGGCGCATTGATCGCACTGCGCCATCACGAGCGCTATGACGGCAGCGGTTACCCGGACGGCCTGGTGGGCGAGGCCATTCCCCTCGAGGCGCGGATCGTGGCCGTGGCCGACGTGTTCGACGCCCTGATTTCGCCCCGTCCGTACAAGGAAGCATGGACCATGGAAGCCACGCTGGCCTATCTGTATGCCCAGCGTGGCCGGTTGTTCGACCCGCGCTGCGTGGATGCGCTGATGCGCGGCCACTCGCAGCTGATGGATATCTGCGCCCAGCACTCGACGGCATCGACGCGACCGGGTGGGTGACATGCAGGACCTGTTCGCACGCGTGAGGCGCAAGCTGGCGCAGCGTCCGGATTCGGAGCATGGCCAGGCGATCGTGCGGATGGTGCTGATCTCGCTGATCCTGGTCTATGTGCTGTTGTCGGGCGCCCGCCTGCATCGGCTCGAGCAGTACCAGGGCGTGCTGGCGACGGTGTTGACCGGGCTCGGCCTGTCGCTGCTGCTGTTCGGCTGGCTGCTGTGGAAGCCGGGCCGCTCGGACCCGCGACGGGTGGCCGGGATGCTGGCCGACTACGGGTTGATCGCGATCGGCATGATCCAGATGGGCGAGCCGCTGGCCTGGGTGTATGCCGTGGTGATGTGGGTGACGGTCGGCAATGGGCTGCGCTTCGGCCCCCGCTACCTGGCCGCTGCCATCGCGTTGGCAATGGCCAGTTTCGGTGCCACCGTGCTGTTGACCCCGTACTGGCGGGCCAACCCTGGCCTGGCCCTTTCCCTGTGGCTGGGACTGCTGGCGGTGCCCCTGTGCTGCTCTTCCCTGCTGCGCCGAAGGATGCGACATCCGACCATGGATACCACCCCCGCCGCCGCCACCGTCTCGCGTTCGCTGCTGGCCCGCTTCAGGCAGCGCCTGTCCGGGCGCGAAGACAGCGAACACGCGCAGAACCTGATCCGCATCGTCATCACTGCACTGTTCATCAGCTACCTGGGCTGGCGCTCGCTCAGCGGCGGCGGTGAAGCACTGACGGCCACCTGGCTGATCCTGGCCTTCGAACTGACCATCTCCGCCGGCCTGCTGGCGGCGATCCTGGTGCATCCGGGCGTGTCGCATGTGCGCCGGGTGATCGGCATGCTGACCGACTACACCTGCATGGCCTGGATCATGACCATCCAGGGCGAGCCGGCGGCACCGTTGTACGCGGTGATGCTGTGGGTGACGATCGGCAACGGCATGCGCTACGGCAGTACCTATCTGCGCGTGGCCACCGCGATGGGCTGCTTGGCCTTCCTGTGCACGGTGATGCTGTCGCCGTACTGGCGGGGCCACGACTATCTGGGCTGGGGCCTGCTGCTGGGCCTGGGCGCGATCCCGCTGTACTTCGACTCGTTGCTGCACGCACTGACCCGCGCCGTGGCCGAAGCACGCCAGGCCAACGAGGCCAAGAGCCGCTTCCTGGCCAACATGAGCCACGAGTTCCGTACACCGCTGAACGGCCTGGCCGGCATGACCGAAGTGCTGGCCACCACCCGCCTGGACGATGAGCAGCGCGAATGCCTGAACACCATCCAGGCCTCGACCCGCAGCCTGTTGGCGCTGGTGGAGGAGGTGCTGGACATCTCCGCGATCGAGGCGGGCAAGGTGCGGGTGGAGTGGCACGAATTCGCGCTGGCCGATGTGCTGCAGGCGATCAACCTGATCCTGACCCCGCAGACCCGCTCGAAATCGCTGGACTACCGCGTGCAGGTGGACGAGAACGTGCCGCCGCGCCTGCTGGGCGACGCCGGCCATCTGCAGCAGATCCTGCTGAACCTGATGGGCAACGCGGTCAAGTTCACCGACAGCGGCTACGTGCAGTTGCACGTGTCCAGCCCTGATGCGCTGGGCAGCGAGCGGGTACGCCTGCGCTTCGAGATCGTCGACAGCGGCATCGGTGTGCCGGTGGCGCTGCGCGGCCGCCTGTTCAATGCATTCGAGCAGGGCGATGTCGGCCTGGCCCGCCGCCATGAGGGCACCGGCCTGGGTACGGCCATTGCCAAGGGCCTGGTGGAGTCGATGGGCGGCCAGGTCGGTTACGCCCCGAACAGCCCGCGCGGCAGCGTGTTCTGGGTTGAAATCACGCTGGACGTTGCAGATCCCGTGGCGGCGCCGGTGGCGGCGTCCGAGGTGGCCGAAGCCGGCAACGTCATTGCGTTCTCCAATCCGTTCCTGCGCCATCGGGCACGGGTGCGCAGCCTGCGGGTGCTGGTGGCCGATGACCATGAGGCCAACCGGATGGTGCTGCAGCGCCTGCTCGAGAAAGCCGGCCACAAGGTCACCTGCGTCAATGGTGGCGCCGAAGTGCTCGATGCGCTTGAGCAGGCAAGCTACGACGCGGCGATCGTCGACCTGCACATGCCCGGCATGAGCGGCCTGGACCTGCTCAAGCAGCTGCGGGTGATGCAGGCCAGTGGCATGCCCTATGTGCCGGTGATGGTGCTCAGTGCCGATGTCACCCCCGAGTCGATCCTGCGCTGCGAACAGGCGGGCGCGCGCGCGTTCCTGGCCAAGCCGGTGGTCGCCACCCGGCTGCTGGAAGTACTGGCCGACGTTGCGGCCAATACCCGTGCCGAAACCGGCATCCAGTCGGTGCCCGCCTTGCCGGTCGGCGATGGCGTGCTCGACACCGCCGTGCTGGACGAGCTGGCTGCGCTGGGCATGGGCGATGGCTTCGAACGCAAGTTCATCGACCAGTGCCTGGCGGATGTCGACGCCAGCATGGGCCAGCTGCAGGCCTGCGGTGAGCGCCAGGCCTGGGAAGACTTCCGCGAGCATGCCCACGCTTTGCGGGGTGTGGCGAGCAACCTGGGACTGGTCCAGGTTGCCGCCTCCAGTGGCGAGATCATGCGCATGGCGGACTGGCAGCTGAAGGGCGAGTGGAACACCCGGCTCGGCAACCTGTCGGCCGCCCTGCGCAACGGCAGGAATGCGCTGGCTGCGCGTAGTGCGGGGGCACCGCACCGCGACGACAGTGAGCGCAGCCCGTCCTGAACCGCCGGGCTGTCAGGCCGGGTCGCCATTGCGCCGGGCCTGCGCCCGCACCAGCCGATCCATCGTACGCAGGGACTTCTCGCCAAGCTGCATGGCGGTGTCGACCCAGATCTCGGTGATCCGCATCATTTCGTGCAGCGGCACCATGGTGGCGATCTCGTTGACTTCACGCATCGCCGCCCAGGCGTGCGGAATCCGCTTGCTGTCCTTGATCACCTGTTCCACTGCGGCGACGCCTTCTCCGACCGGCACGACGATGTCCACCAGGCCCATCTCCTTGAGCTGGCGGGCCGTGTAGAGATTGCCCTCCAGCATGATCTTCTCGGCCAGGCGCGGGCTGATCCGCTGGCACAGGAAGGAGTAGGCGCCCATGCCGGGGAACAGGTCGAACAGCACCTCCGGCAGGCCCATCAGTACGCCTTCCTCGGCAACGATGGTGTGGCAGCTCAGCGCCGCTTCGAAGCCGCCGCCGAGTGCATTGCCCTGGACCAGTGCGATGCTGTGCGCGCGGGCGCCAAGACCGGCATGGAAGGCATGCACGCCGCGCACGCAGCGCTGCGCGTAGTCAAGCAGGCGGGCGCGATCCCCTTCGCGGATCAGGCGGCAGAACAGTTCGAGATCGCCGCCCAGGTTGAACACGTCGCTGTCCGAGGCCAGAACGACATGGGGTGACAGAACATGCGAGGCGCTGAGACGATCGCCCAGTTCGCGCTGGTAGTCGACGATGTCATCGACCAGGCGCGAAGCGAAGCACGGCCGGCCCGGCTGGTTGACCAGGTTGGCGTGCATGTGGATCCAGTAGACATTCCGCTCCAGTTCCTCGGTGATACGCAGGGTAGGGTGCTGGGCGGGGCGGGTGATGATGGGGCGTACTGCGGACATGGAAGTTCTCCGTGTGACCGTCCGGCCAACCGCAGAGCGGACGGAGAAGAGTGAGGGGGCGAGCTGAACGTGCGGCGGCGACTGATTCTATGCACCCGTCGTGAACCGCCCGCAAGCGCTGGGCCGGCCATGTTCCGGCAATGAAAAGGCCCCGCCGTCGCCGGCGGGGCCCCTGTTCTGCCTGCTTGCCCGCAAACCCTTACTGGGCGGGCGTATCACGCAGCTCGCGACGGAGAATCTTGCCGACGTTGGTCTTCGGCAGCTCTTTTCGGAATTCTACGATTCTGGGGTGCTTGTATCCGGTCAGGTTTGCCCGCGCGTGCTCCTTGACCATTTCGGCGGTCAGGTTCGGGTCCTTCTTCACGATCACGACCTTCACCACTTCGCCGGATTTCTCGTCCGGAACGCCGACTGCGGCCACTTCCAGCACGCCCGGCATCATCGCGATGACGTCCTCGACCTCGTTCGGGTACACGTTGAAGCCGGACACCAGGATCATGTCCTTCTTGCGGTCGACGATGTAGAAGAAGCCGTGCTCGTCCATCTTCGCCATGTCGCCGGTGTGCAGCCAGCCGTCGGCGTCGATGGCCTTTTCGGTTTCATCCGGGCGCTGCCAGTAACCCTTCATCACCTGCGGGCCCTTGATGCACAGCTCACCGACTTCGCCCAGCGGCAGGATGTTGCCGTTGTCGTCCTTGATGCAGGCATCGGTAGACGGGATCGGCAGGCCGATCGAGCCGTTGTACTCGGGCAGGGTGAGCGGGTTGATGCAGGCCGCCGGCGAGGTTTCGGTCAGGCCGTAGGCCTCGACCAGGGTGACGCCGGTGGTCTTCTTCCAGCGCTCGGCCACCGCGCGCTGCACCGCCATGCCGCCGCCCAGGGTGAACTTGACCGAAGAGAAATCGATCTCGTCGAAGCCGGGGGTGTTGAGCAGGCCGTTGAACAGCGTGTTGACGCCGGTGATGGCGGTGAAGCGGGTGCCCTTCAGCTCCTTGACGAAGCCCTTCATGTCACGCGGGTTGGTGATCAGGTGGTTGCAGCCACCGAACTTCATGAAGACCAGCCCGTTCGCGGTCAGCGCGAAGATGTGGTACAGCGGCAGGGCGGTGATGATGACTTCCTTGCCCGGCTCGATGCCCGAGGTGGACAGCCACGCCGACGCCTGCTGCATGTTGGCGATCAGGTTGCGGTTGGTCAGCATCGCGCCCTTGGCCACGCCGGTGGTGCCGCCGGTGTACTGCAGGAAAGCGATGTCGTCGTGGTCGATCTCGACCTTCGGAAGCGCGTGGCGGCTGCCCAGCTTGAGCGCCTGTTTGAAGCGGACCGCGCCCTTGACGTGGTAGTTGGGCACCATCTTCTTGATGTACTTCAGCACGAAGTTGACGATCGCACCCTTGGCGCCGAGCAGGTCGCCCAGGCCGGTGGTGATCACGTGCTTGACCGGCGTGTCGGCGATGACCTGCTGGACGGTGTCGCCGAAGTTGTCGACCACCACCAGCGCGCTGACACCGGCATCGACCAGCTGGTGCTTGAGTTCGCGTGCGGTGTACAGCGGGTTGACGTTGACCACGGTGAGGCCAGCACGCAGCACGCCGAAGGTGGCCACCGGGTACTGCAGGCAGTTGGGCATCATCAGGGCGACGCGGTCACCCTTCTTGAGCTTGAGCTCGCCCAGCAGGTAGGCGGCGAACTGGGTGACCAGCGCATCGGTCTCACCATAGGTGATGACCTTGCCGAAGCTGGAGTAGGCGGGACGGTCGCGGAATTTCGCGACGGAGGCGTCGAAGACCGAGGCGACCGAATGGAACTCGTTGACGTCGATTTCGGCGGGAACGCCTTTCGGATAGCTCTGCAGCCAGGGACGATCCAGACTCATATTCCCCCTCCAGGAATCGTGATGTATTAGGTTCCGGCCCTGAGCGTATCGACAATGGCCGGTCATTGCAGCATACCCCGCCGTAGGGAAAACGCGAAGAGGGGTTCGCGGAGGCGGCAATGGTAGGTGCCGACCCTGGTCGGCACAGGATCCGGAAACGGCAACGGTAGATGCCGACCTTGGTCGGCACAGGATTCCGAGGGGGGGCTTGGATCAGTGCCCACCAAGGTGGGCACCTACCGGTCTGGGGCTGCTCAGCCCTGCTTGCGCACCGGTGCGCCGTTGGCCTTGTAGTACGGCGCGGTGCTGCGGGCGAGCGGGGTGCGGCCGCGGATCACGTCGGCCAGCTTCTCGGCCATCATGATGGTCGGCGCGTTGAGGTTGCCGGTCACCACCTGCGGCATGATCGAGGCATCGACGATGCGCAGGCCTTCCAGGCCGTGCACGCGGCCCTGGCCATCGACCACCGCCATCGGATCATCGGCGTGGCCCATCTTGTTCGAGCAGGACGGGTGGTAGGCGGTCTCTGCATGCTCGCGCACGAACGCATCGATCTGCGCGTCGGTCTGCAGCGCGCTGCCGGGCGAAATCTCGCGGCCGCTGTACGGTGCCAGCGCCGGCTGCGCGAAGATCTCGCGGGTGATGCGGATCGCCGCGCGGAATTCGCGCCAATCCTGGTCATGCGACATGTAGTTGAACAGGATGCTGGGATGTTCGCGCGGGTCCTTGGAGCGCACGTGGATGCGGCCGCGGCTGGGCGAGCGCATCGAGCCCACGTGCATCTGGAAGCTGTGCGCCTTGATCGGGTTGGAGCCGTTGTAATTGATCGCCACCGGCAGGAAGTGGTACTGCAGGTTCGGCCAGTCGAACTCGGCGTCGCTGCGGATGAAGCCGCCGGCCTCGAACTGGTTGCTGGCGCCGATGCCGGTGCCCAGGAACAGCCACTCGGCGCCGATCGCCGGCTGGTTGTACAGCTTCAGCGCCGGGGCCAGCGACACCGGCTTCTTGCACTCGTACTGCAGGTACATCTCCAGATGGTCCTGCAGGTTGGCGCCGACGCCCGGCAGGTGGTGCACCAGGTCGATGTCGAGGCTGCGCAGCAGGTCGGCCGGGCCGACGCCCGAACGCTGCAGGATCTGCGGCGAGGCGATGGCGCCGCCGCACAGCAGCACTTCGCGGCGCGCGGTGGCGCGCTGCGGCTGGTCGTTGTGCAGCCACTGCACGCCCACCGCACGCTTGCCCGAGAACAGGATGCGGTCGGTCAGCGCGTGGGTGACGATGGTCAGGTTCGGGCGCGGCTTGGCCAGGTCCAGGTAGCCGCGGGCGGTGCTGGAACGGCGGCCCTTCGGGGTCACCGTGCGGTCCATCGGGCCGAAGCCTTCCTGCTGGTAGCCGTTGAGGTCGTCGGTGCGCGGGTAGCCGGCCTGCACGCCGGCCTCGACCATCGCCGCGAACAGTTCGTTGTTGCCGGCCTTCGGCGTGGTCACGCGCAGCGGGCCGTCGCCACCGTGGTAGTCATTGGCGCCGATGTCGCGGGTTTCCGCCTTGCGGAAGTACGGCAGGCAGTCCAGGTAGGTCCAGTCTTCCAGGCCCGGCATGCTGGCCCAGTTGTCGTAGTCCATCGCGTTGCCGCGGATGTAGCACATGCCGTTGATCAGCGACGAGCCACCCAGGCCCTTGCCGCGGCCGCAGTCCATGCGGCGGTTGTTCATGAAGGGCTCGGGATCGGTCTTGTACGCCCAGTTGTAGCGCTTGCCCTGCAGCGGGAAGGCCAGCGCGGCCGGCATCTGGGTACGGAAGTCGAGCCGGTAGTCCGGGCCACCGGCTTCCAGCAGCAGCACGCTGACATCGGCATCTTCGGTGAGGCGGGTGGCCAGCACGTTGCCGGCCGAACCGGCGCCGATGATGATGTAGTCGTACTCGTTATGGGTGCTCATGGGTGTCTCCTGCAGGCCGGGGCGCGCTGCATGCAGGCGTCCCGGCGGAATGTCGGATCGGCACGGTGGCCGGACGATGGGGCGCGCTCAGGGCGCGCCGATCAGAACACGCTGGCGTAGTCGCCCAGCTCGACCTGCACCGACTTGATGCGGGTGTAGTGGCCGAGGGTGGAGATGCCGTTCTCGCGGCCGACGCCGGATTCCTTGTAGCCGCCGACCGGCATTTCGGCCGGCGATTCACCCCAGGTGTTGATCCAGCAGATGCCGGCTTCCAGGCGGTGGATGATGCGGTGGGCGCGGCTGACGTCCTTGCTGACCACGCCGGCGGCGAGGCCGAAGGTGGTGTCGTTGGCACGGCGCACCACTTCGTCTTCGTCGTTGTAGGCGAGGATGCTCATCACCGGCCCGAAGATCTCTTCGCGGACAATCGTCATGTCATCGCGGCAGTCGGAGAACACGGTCGGCAGCACGTAGGCACCGTTGGCCAGCGCACCTTCAGTGGCACGGCCACCGCCGGTCAGCAGGCGGGCGCCTTCGGCCTTGCCGCTTTCGATGTAGCGCAGCACGTTTTCCATGTGCGGGAAGCTGGTCAGCGGGCCGAAGTTGGTCTCGGCGGCCATCGGGTCGCCGATGCGGATGCGCTTGACGCGCTCGACAACAGCGGCTTCGAACGCGGCCAGCATGCTGCGCGGCACGAACACGCGGGTGCCGTTGGTGCAGACCTGGCCGGAGCTGAAGAAGTTGGCCATCACCGCGATATCAGCGGCGCGGTCGAGGTCGGCGTCATCGCAGATCACCAGCGGCGACTTGCCGCCCAGCTCCATGGTCACTTCCTTCAGCGACGAAGAGGCGGCACTGGCCATGACCTTCTTGCCGGTGGCGACGCCACCGGTGAAGGAGATCTTCTCGATCACCGGGTGCTCGGTCAGCCACTGGCCGATCTCGCGGCCCGGGCCCTGCACGACGTTGAACACGCCGGCCGGCACGCCGGCTTCGGTGTAGATCTCGGCCAGCCGGATCGCGGTCAGCGGGGTCACTTCGGACGGCTTGAACACCATTGCGTTGCCGGCAGCCAGGGCCGGGGCCGACTTCCACATGGCGATCTGGATCGGGTAGTTCCACGCGCCGATGCCGGCGACCACGCCCAGCGGCTCGCGGCGGGTGTAGAAGAAGCTCGATTCGCGCAGCGGCAGCTGGATGCCTTCGATGGCGGTGGCCAGGCCGGCGTAGTACTCGACCACGTCGGCACCGGTGACGATGTCCACGGTGGTGGTCTCGGCCAGCGCCTTGCCGGTGTCCAGGGTTTCCAGGTGGGCCAGCTCATCATTGCGCTCGCGCAGGATCTCGACCGCACGGCGCAGGATGCGCGAACGCTCCATGGCGGTCATCGCGGCCCACACCTTCTGGCCTTCGGCCGCGCTCTGCACGGCGCGCTCGACGTCGGCCTGGCTGGCGACCTGCACTTCGGCGATCACCTCACCGGTGGCCGGGTTCACCGACTTGAAGGTCTTGCCGCTGGTGGCATCGACGCGCTGGCCGTGGATGTACAGCTGTTGGACGGGCAGGGTGGTCATGGGGGCGTACTCCTTGGAAGGGGGCGGGTGCTGAAGCGCTTATAGCGCGACAGCCTGCAACTGGAAGTCGATGTAGCCGTAAGCGATGCGCCGGGACTTCTCGGCATTGAACTGGCCGCCGACCAGGCTGCCGCGCAGCCACAGGCCGTCGATCATCGCGGCCAAGCCGCGGGCGGCCAGGCGGGCCTGCGGGTGGGGCAGCAGGCGGTTGAACTGGTGGCACAGGTTGGAGAACAGGCGCTGGTCGTTGGCGCGCTGCAGCCGGGCCAGTTCCGGCTGGTGCATGCTCGCGGCCCAGAAGGTGAGCCAGACGCGCATGGCGGTGCCGTTGATCTGGCTGTCATCGAAGTTGCCATCGACGATGGCACGCAGCTGGTCGCGCGGGTCATCGCCGACGTCAGCGCGGTAGCGCGCAACGGCGTCCTTCAGTTCACGCAGGATCTGCCGCATTGCAGCATTGAGCAGGCCGTCCTTGTCGCCGAAGTAGTGGGCGACGATGCCGCTGGACAGCCCTGCCTTCTTCGCGATGGTGGCGACGGTTGCATCGGCCATGCCGATCTCGTCGATGGTCTGGAAAGTGGCCCGGATCAGCTGCTCGCGCCGTACCGGTTCCACGCCTTTCTTCGGCATTGTCTCTCCACGGATTGCGACCCGAAGGATCGGGCTGCCCGCCATTATGCTTTTTATTGATTGAACGCTCAATCAATAAACCCTAGGATGCGCTCGCGCCCCACGCCATGGGCCCGGTTTACCGGTCCGGCCCCGCCCATGTGCTCCCTCGGACTTGATGAGACGACCCCATGTCTTCCCTGGCTCATCCCAAGCGTTCGCCCCTGCGCTTGAACCGTTTTGTGTTCTTCAGTTCCTCGGTGTCGATCGGCATCCTCGGGCTGCTCACCGTTCTCTATCCCGAAGGCAGCGAGCACTGGCTGCAATGGGCGCAGGCCGAGGTGTCGGCGGCGTTCGGCTGGTGGTACATGCTGCTGATCGTGCTGTGCCTGGGCTTCGTGCTGTGGCTGGCGTTCTCGCCGTATGGCCGCATCCGCCTGGGCCACAACGAGGAATCGCCGGCCTTCGGCTACGTGCCCTGGGTGTCGATGCTGTTCTCGGCCGGCATCGGCATCGCGCTGCTGTACTACGGCGCCTACGAGCCGCTGGATCACTTCCTCAATCCGCCCGGGCAGCCCGGCGGTACCGTGGCCGCCGGCCGCGAGGCGATGGTGCTGACCTTCCTGCACTGGGGCCTGCACGGCTGGGCGCTGTACGCGCTGGTGGGCGTGGCGCTGGGTTATTTCGCCTACCGCCGTGACCTGCCGCTGGCGCTGCGCTCGGCGCTGTACCCGATCTTCGGTGAGCGCATCCATGGCCGCATCGGCGACATGGTCGATGGTTTCGGCATCCTTGCCACGCTGATCTCGATGGTGACCAACCTCGGAATCGGCGCGCTGGTGGTGCAGTCCGGCCTGGTCTACCTGTTCCACATTCCGGACACGCCACAGGTGCTGGTGGCGATCGTGCTGGTGATGATGGTGGTGGCCACCATCGGCGTGGTGGCGGGTGTGGAGAAGGGCATCGCCTGGCTGTCCAACCTCAACGTGCGCCTGCTGTGCGGGCTGCTGCTGTTCGTGCTGGTCACCGGCCCGACCCTGCACCTGTTCGACGGCCTGATCCAGAACACCGGCGACTATCTGGGTGCGTTCGTGCGCAAGAGCTTTGACATGTACCTCAACGACCCGAAGGGCCGTGAGTGGATGGGCTCGTGGACGCTGTTCTACTGGGCGTGGTGGATCGCCTGGGCACCGTTCGTGGGCCTTTTCGTGGCGCGCATCTCGCGTGGCCGCACCATCCGCGAAGTGATCATGGGCGTGCTGCTGATCCCGCTTGGCTTCACCCTGGCGTGGCTGTCGATCTTCGGCAATACCGCCATCGACCTGGTGCTCAACCACGGCCAGGCGGTGCTGGGCGAGGTGGCCCAGCACGATGCAGCGATGACGCTGTTCAAGCTGCTGGAATACCTGCCCGCCGCGCCGTACGTGGCCGGTGCCGCAGTGGTGATCGGCTTCGTGCTGTTCCTGACCCCGGTCGATTCGGGCACGCTGATGATTGCCAACCTGTGTACGCGTCGCGTTGATGATGGCGTGGAGGATGGCCATGACGCACCGATCTGGCTGCGCGTGTTCTGGGCGGCCGGCATCACCGTGGCCAGTGTCGGCCTGCTGCTGGCCGGCAACTTCAGTGCGATGCAGACGGCGGTGGTGCTGTGCGGCCTGCCGTTCTCGTTCACCCTGGCGTTCTACATGTGGGGCCTGCTGAAGGCGCTGCGCACCGACCCGGACGCACCGCGCCGGTGACCGGGCATCTGGCACGTATCCCGACGTTGCCGGAGACGCAGTAGCGCCAGGCCATGCCAGGCTGCGAAGAAACCAGAAGGGCCGGATCCGCGAGGACCCGGCCCTCTTGTTGGATGGCCGACCAGCAGTCGACGCCACCCAGGGTGAAGCGTTCGCTGCTGGACAGCTGGAGGCACCCGGCCGCACGGAATTTCGTAGCACTCTGAAAGACAGGCAGGGCCGTTCGCGGTAATCATCGTTCAACGATCCATTTCCGGAGTTGAGCAATGGTCCGAATCCTGAGCTGTGCGTTGATGGTCTCGCTTTCGATGAGTGCGCATGCGGTGCCGGGCGCGATGGTGCAATTGAATTTCCCGGTGATCGCGCTGGGTGAAACGGCAGAACTGAACCTGCAGTTGGCACCACATCCGGGTGGGCTGGTGACCTATTCGATCCACACCAATGTCCATGCCAGCGAGGAGAGCAGCGGCTACCGGGTGCTGGATGTGCGCTGCCCGCCGGGCTTCCTCTCCAACGTCTACCAGGGAAACGCCGGTGCGGTGTGCTATCGCATCGAGGATACGCCGCATCCCGCCGGTGAGATGTCGGTGACAGTGTTCAAGGAGGATGCGCCGGATGGGCATCTTGAGTGGGAGGAAGGCCTGTGGTCGCTGGACACCATGGGCCCCGCGGTGAAAACGTCGTGGCACCTGTTCGGCGTGCGGCCCTGATCTGGAGGGTTGACGCGTGACCTGGTGCCGGCGGGACGGTGTGCAGACGAAAAAGGCCGGATCCGTGAGGATCCGGCCCTTTTGTCGGGTAGTCGACCAACAGCCGACGCTACCGGGAGCGGAGCGTCACTTGCCGGCCAACTGGCGCAGCACGTACTGCAGCAGGCCACCATGACGGAAGTATTCGACCTCCTTCGGGGTCAGCAGCATCACTGAAACCTCGAAGGTCTTCTTCGTGCCATCGGCCTTGGTGGCAGTGACCGTGGCGCGCTTGCTGGCGCCATCCTGCAGGCCGGTGATGTCGATCACTTCCGAGCCGTCCAGGCCCAGGCTCTGCGCGTTCTCGCCATTGCGGAACTGCAGCGGCAGCACGCCCATGCCGACCAGGTTGGAGCGGTGGATGCGCTCGAAGCTTTCGGCGATGACCGCCTTGACGCCGAGCAGCAGGGTGCCCTTGGCCGCCCAGTCACGCGACGAGCCGGTGCCGTATTCCTTGCCGGCCAGCACCACCAGCGGCACCTTGTCAGCCTTGTACTTCATGGCCGCATCGTAGATGGCCAGCTTCTCCGGCTGGCCACCGCCGGCCGGGTAGTACAGGGTGTTGCCGCCTTCCTCGCCACCGAACATCAGGTTCTTGATGCGGATGTTGGCGAAGGTGCCGCGGACCATCACGTCATCGTTGCCGCGGCGGCTGCCGTAGCTGTTGAAGTCGGCCGGCTGCACGCCGCGTTCCTGCAGGAAGCGGCCTGCCGGCGAGTCCTTCTTGATGTTGCCGGCCGGGGAGATGTGGTCGGTGGTGATCGAATCGCCGAACAGGCCCATCACGCGTGCGCCGTGCACGTCATCGATGCTGCCGGTCTGCATGGTCATGCCATCGAAGTACGGCGGGTTCTTGATGTAGGTGGAGGCGTCGCTCCACTCATACAGGTTGCCGTCCGGCGAGGCGATGGTGTTCCAGCGGGTGTCACCCTTGAACACATCGGCATAGTTCTGCTTGAACATCTCCGGGCCGATGGTGGCGGCGATGACGTCGCCGATTTCCTTGTTGCTCGGCCAGATGTCGCGCAGGAACACCGGCTGGCCATCGCTGCCGGTACCCAGCGGCTGGGTGGTCAGGTCGATGTCGGTGGTGCCGGCGATGGCGTAGGCCACCACCAGCGGCGGGCTGGCCAGGTAGTTCATCTTCACTTCGGGATGCACGCGGCCCTCGAAGTTGCGGTTGCCCGACAGCACCGAGGTGACCACCAGATCGCCGGCGGCGATGCCGGCGCTGACTTCGGTGGGCAGCGGGCCGGAGTTGCCGATGCAGGTGGTGCAGCCGTAACCGACCACGTAGAAGCCGATCTTCTCCAGCTCCTTCAGCACGCCGGCCTTTTCCAGGTAGTCGGTGACCACGCGCGAGCCTGGGCCGAGCGAGGTCTTCACCCACGGCTGGCGGTTCAGGCCCTTGGCCGCCGCGTTGCGCGCCAGCAGGCCGGCGCCGATCATCACCGCCGGGTTGGAGGTGTTGGTGCACGAGGTGATGGCGGCGATGACCACTGCGCCATCCTTCAGCCGTACCTTGCGGTTCTCGATCTCGATGTCGGCGAAGCCCTTGGCCAGCTGCTCGTTGCCGACCGCCGCACCGCCGCCTTCATTGACGAACGAGGACACATCCTCGCTGCGCTTGTCGCGGTTGGCGGTCATGCCCACCAGCGCTTCGCGGTAGTTCTTCTGCACGTCTTCCAGCAGCACGCGGTCCTGCGGGCGCTTCGGGCCCGCCAGGGAGGGCTTCACCGTGCCCATGTCCAGTTCCAGGGTGGTGCTGTACTGGGCATGCGGGCTGCCGGGCTCGTGCCATAGGCCCTGCGCCTTGGCGTAGGCCTCGACCAGGTTGATCTGCTCTTCGCTGCGGCCGGACAGGCGCAGGTAGTTCAGTGATTCGGCGTCGATCGGGAAAATGCCGCAGGTGGCGCCGTATTCCGGGGCCATGTTGCCGATGGTGGCGCGGTCGGCCAGCGGCAGGTGCTGCAGGCCGTCACCGTAGAACTCGACGAACTTGCCGACCACGCCCAGCTTGCGCAGCATCTGGGTGACGGTCAGCACCAGGTCGGTGGCGGTGGCGCCCTCGGGCAGCTTGCCGGTCAGCTTGAAGCCCACCACCTGCGGGATCAGCATCGACGACGGCTGGCCGAGCATGGCCGCCTCCGCTTCGATGCCGCCCACGCCCCAGCCGAGCACGCCGATGCCATTGATCATCGTGGTGTGGCTGTCGGTGCCGAACACGGTGTCCGGATAAGCGATGGCCGTGCCGTCCTTGTCGGCGGTCATCACCACGCGGGCCAGGTTTTCCAGGTTCACCTGGTGGACGATGCCGGTGTTGGGCGGCACCACCTTGAAGTTGTCGAAGGCCTTCTGGCCCCAGCGCAGGAAGCCGTAGCGTTCCTGGTTGCGCTGGAACTCGATCTTGCCGTTGAGGTCCAGCGCATCGGGCTTGCCGAACACATCGACCTGCACCGAGTGGTCGATGACCAGTTCGGAGGGAATCTGCGGGTTGATCTGCTCGGGCGAGCCGCCGAGCTTGACCACGGCGTCGCGCATCGCGGCCAGATCGACCACGCAGGGCACGCCGGTGAAGTCCTGCAGGACCACACGCGCCGGCATGAAGGCGATTTCGGTGTCCGGCTCGGCGGACGGATTCCAGCGGGCCACGGCTTCGATGTGGTCCGGGCCGACGGTGGCGCCGCCGTCCTCATGCCGGAGCAGGTTCTCCAGCAGGATCTTCATCGAGTAGGGCAGGTGGGAGATATCGAAGCGCTGGCCCAGCGTGGGCAGGCTGAAGTAGTCGTAGGTCTTGCCGCCGACGTTCAGCTGGCTGCGGGTGGAGAACGAATCGCTCATGCGGGGTAACTCCTTCTTGCGGATGGCTTGCAGTGGCTCGCGCATGGGCGGGCCTGCTTGCGGTCGCCGCGGGCCTGGTGGCCCCGGTGGTTCCAGTATGAACCCGAAACTGAATGGATTCACCCGGACCGGGGCCGGGCCTGCGGCATCGGTTCCAGACTACAGGGGAAGGTGTATGGCGTATGTCACGTTTGTGGCCGATCCTTTGCGAGGCAAGGGCTGGCGGGGTGCCGGTCCGGGTCAGGGTGGAAGTATGCCCGGGGAAGTATGTATAATTTGTGCATACTCTGGAGGGCCTACCGATGGAAGCCACTGTTGCAGAACGCGGACAGATCACCCTGCCCAAGGCGGTGCGTGATGCCCTCGGCCTGACCAAGGGCACGCTGCTGAAGGTCGAGCTGGACGGCAGCCGCATCATCCTGCGCAAGAGTGTTGACGATGCCATTTCACGGGCGCGCGGCAAGTTCGCGCTGGATGGCTTCGAATCGTCCGACGCGGCCGTGCGTTCGGTCCGCGACGAGGACTGACCGGTGATGATCGCCGTCGATTCGCCGGTGCTGGTCGAACTGCTCAGCAATGGCCCGCAGGCCGATGCGGTGGAAGCCATCCTGCGGCAGAGCCTGGTCGGCGGCCGCGTGGTGGTCTGTGGCGCGACCCTGGCCGAGGTCTGCGCCTCGCTGCGCGGCGGTGCCGAGGTGCTGGAAGCGCTGGAAGAGATGGGCGTGCATTTCAACCCGATGGAAGCCAAGTCGGCGCTGCGCGCCGGCGAGATGCATCGCCGCCACCGCCAGCGCAGTGGCAGCCGCCGCAGCCTGGACGAATTCATGGTCGGCGCCCACGCACTGCTGCAGTGCGACGGCCTGATCACCTGGAACGACACGTTTTACCGCGACTACTTCAAGGGCCTGAAGCTGATCGTGCCGCAAGCCTGAGCCCACTTTTGTTTTTTCAACCTACGCATTACCCGGGAGTTGTCATGTTGGAAGCCTACCGCCACCACGTCGCCGAGCGCGCTGCGCTTGGCATCCCGCCGCTGCCGCTGAGCGCGCAGCAGACGGCCGATGTCATCGAACTGCTGAAGAACCCGCCGCAGGGCGAGGCCGAGTTCCTGCTCGACCTGCTGACCCACCGCGTGCCGGCCGGCGTTGATGACGCTGCCAAAGTCAAAGCCTCGTACCTGGCGGCGATCGCCCTGGGCAGCGAGCAGAACCCGCTGATCAGCCGTGAGCGCGCCACCGAACTGCTGGGCACCATGCTCGGCGGTTACAACGTTGCCCCGCTGGTGCAGCTGCTGGACGACGCCAGCGTCGGCACCATCGCCGCCAACGGTCTGAAGAAGACCCTGCTGGTGTTCGATGCCTTCCATGACGTGCAGGAAAAGGCCAAGGCGGGCAACGCCAACGCCCAGGCCGTGCTGCAGAGCTGGGCCGATGCCGAGTGGTTCACCGGCAACCCGGAAGTGCCGCAGAGCCTGACCGTCACCGTGTTCAAGGTGCCGGGCGAGACCAACACCGACGACCTGTCGCCGGCGCCGGACGCGACCACCCGCCCGGACATCCCGATGCACGCGCTGGCGATGCTGAAGAACAAGCGCGATGACGCGCCGTTCACCCCGGAAGAAGACGGCAAGCGCGGCCCGATCCAGCAGATCCTCGACCTGAAGGACAAGGGCCACCTGGTGGCCTACGTGGGCGACGTGGTCGGTACCGGTTCCTCGCGCAAGTCGGCCACCAACAGCGTGCTGTGGTGGACCGGCGATGACATTCCGTTCATCCCGAACAAGCGTGCCGGTGGCGTCTGCCTGGGTTCGAAGATCGCCCCGATCTTCTACAACACCATGGAAGATGCCGGTGCGCTGCCGATCGAGCTGGACGTGTCGAAGATGGAGCACGGCGACGTGGTCGAGCTGCGTCCGTACGAAGGCAAGGCGCTGAAGAACGGTGAAGTGATCGCCGAATTCCAGGTCAAGAGCGAAGTGCTGTTCGACGAAGTGCGTGCCGGTGGCCGCATCCCGCTGATCATCGGCCGCGGCCTGACCGGCAAGGCGCGCGAAGCGCTGGGCCTGGCCCCGACCGACCTGTTCCGCCTGCCGGTGCAGCCGGTCGACACCGGCAAGGGCTTCTCGCTGGCACAGAAGATGGTCGGCCGCGCCTGTGGCCTGCCTGAAGTTAACGGCGTGCAGCCAGGCATGCGCCCGGGCACCTACTGCGAACCGAAGATGACCTCGGTCGGCTCGCAGGACACCACTGGCCCGATGACCCGTGACGAGCTGAAGGACCTGGCCTGCCTGGGCTTCTCGGCCGACCTGGTGATGCAGTCGTTCTGCCACACCGCTGCGTACCCGAAGCCGGTGGACGTGAAGACCCACCACACCCTGCCGGAGTTCATCTCCACCCGTGGCGGCGTCTCGCTGCGCCCGGGCGACGGCGTGATCCACAGCTGGCTCAACCGCATGCTGCTGCCGGACACCGTCGGCACCGGTGGTGACTCGCACACCCGTTTCCCGGTGGGCATTTCGTTCCCGGCCGGTTCGGGCCTGGTCGCCTTCGCCGCGGCCACCGGCGTGATGCCGCTGGACATGCCGGAATCGGTGCTGGTGCGCTTCAAGGGCAAGATGCAGCCGGGCGTGACCCTGCGTGACCTGGTCAACGCGATCCCGCTGTATGCGATCAAGTCGGGCCTGCTGACCGTGGCCAAGGCCGGCAAGAAGAACATCTTCTCCGGTCGCATCCTGGAAATCGAAGGCCTGCCGGAGCTGAAGGTCGAACAGGCGTTCGAGCTGTCCGACGCTTCGGCCGAACGTTCGGCCGCCGGTTGCTCGGTGCGCCTGAACAAGGAACCGATCATCGAGTACCTGACCAGCAACATCACCCTGTTGAAGTGGATGATTGCCGAGGGTTACCAGGATCCGCGTTCGCTGCAGCGCCGCATCGAGAAGATGGAAGCGTGGCTGGCCAATCCGGAGCTGCTGGAGCCGGATGCCGACGCCGAGTACGCCGCCGTCATCGAGATCGACCTGGCCGACATCCACGAGCCGATCGTGGCCTGCCCGAACGACCCGGACGACGTGAAGACCCTGTCCGAAGTGGCCGGTGCCAAGATCGACGAAGTGTTCATCGGTTCGTGCATGACCAACATCGGTCACTTCCGTGCGGCTGCCAAGCTGCTGGAAGGCAAGCGTGACCTGCCGACCCGCCTGTGGGTGGCCCCGCCGACCAAGATGGATGCCTCCGAGCTGACCAAGGAAGGCGTGTACGGCACCTTCGGCGCCACCGGCGCACGCATGGAAATGCCGGGCTGCTCGCTGTGCATGGGCAACCAGGCACAGATCCGTGAAGGTTCCACCGCGATGTCGACCTCGACCCGCAACTTCCCGAACCGCCTGGGCCGCAACACCAACGTGTACCTGGGTTCGGCCGAACTGGCCGCGATCTGCTCGCGTCTGGGCCGCATCCCGACCAAGGAAGAGTACATGGCCGATGTGGGCGTGATTGCCGCCAGCGGCGCGGAGATCTACCGTTACATGAACTTCGACCAGATCGAGGAATATCAGGACGTGGCCAAGACGGTCGCTGCCTGATGCGGTAATGCCGGCCACTGGCCGGCACCCCGTTGAAACGAAGAACCCCCGGTGAGAGCCGGGGGTTTTTTGTGCGTGCAGCGTTAGACTTGCCGCCCCGCTTGTTGGAGTACACGGATGTTGCAGGATCGATTGAAGGGGAGTCGCACGTGCTGCGGTCACTGGGCTGGCAGTGCGGTGGTGCTGGCCACGCTGATGATGGCCCCTGCCGCGATGGCGCAGCAGGCGGTGCATCGAGCTGTTGTCGAGCCCGATCGGCCAGCGCACGTGCCGGCGTCGATCGTGATGGAGACCAAGCACAGCAATCCGCCGCGTTATCCGTCGCAGGCATTCCGTGATGAAAAAGAGGGTGAAGCGATCCTGATGGTGCAGGTGGCTGCCGATGGGCAGTGGGCCGGCGCGACCGTGCTGCAGAGCACTGGATGGCCGGAACTGGATGAGGCGGCGCAGGCGGCGACACGCAAGTGGCGCTACCTGCCGGCCAGCGAGGATGGCGTACCCGTGCCGGGAGAGATCCGCGTGCCGGTGTCGTTCAAGCTGTGATCACGCGTTGGTGATGCCGTTGCCCGGCACTGCCTGGCAACGGCGTTGGTCCTGCCGCGGTGCCGACGCTCTACTGCGCGGCACACGCCTTGGGGGCGTGCACGAGGTTGACGCGCAGGCTGCCATCGGCAGCCACCTGCTTGCTCTCGAGCACGCACATCTCGTTCTCGAGCCGCATCATCACTTCGTAGTCCTGACCCGCCTTCGGCACGAACTGGATCGACAGCGAGTCCGGTGCTGCTCCGCAGCGGAGGTGGGCGACGTTCTGGAACTGTGCGTCGAAGATCAACGGCTTGCCGGCCTCCACCGAATACTCCTGGAAGTTCGGGTTAGAGAACAGGACGCTTTTCATCGCACGCACGGTGTCGGTTTCCGGCATTCCGATGGAAATGTTCTGCGGGCTGCCGCCGACCAGGCTGCCTACGGCTGCGCTGTTGCTGCGCGCGACCACGACTTTCCTTCGCGCGTCGCCACGGCATTGGCCACCGATATGCATGGTGATGCTGCGGCCGTTGGCACCGAAGATGCGGATGCGGGAGCGATTGCCGGCGGGCAGGGCAGCAGCAATGGCGCTGGCAGGCGCTGCGGCGCGCATCGCAGACGGAAACGCTTCTGGCAGACGCGCGACGAATCGCGCCACGCACTGCTCGGCCAGCTCGTCGGACACGCTCCTCACTTCGGCATAGTCATCCGCCTGCCACTGTGGCAGCGCAGCGGACTGCGTGCCATCGGTGCAGTCAACGGTCATGGCCGATGCGCCCGAGGCCGGCAGCACCTCGATCGTGGTGCGGTGCTTGAGCTCGTAGGGGATCTGCGAGCCACTGAGCTGCCCATAGACCAGCGCCCACTCGTGCGGGTCGGCCCGCACGGTCACGGGGGCGCTGGGAACCGCGTCGGGATAGGCATTGAAGTACTCGGAAAGACGCTGCTGCAGCAGTGCCGGCACCCGCTCCACTGCGGGGCTGGACACGCCTTCGACGGTGTCGCCGCGCAGGGTGTCCTTGGAGAAGCCACGCGCCTTGCGTGCACCGACCACGGCCAGGGCGAAGATGTTCATCTTGGCCAGCGTGGCCACGCCCATGTCCGATCGGGTCACCAGTCGCAGGTCTGCGTCACCGGAACGCTTGCCCTTGGCATCGGTGCCGGTGCCATGGTCGATGTGGACCGCCTTCATCCAGTCCGTGGACAGTACCGGTGCCGGATGGCCGGCGTCTGTGGCCGTTGCGGCCTCGTCCTGGGTTGGCACTGGATCGAGCGAGGCGGCACTGATCGCAGCGGCCAGCTGGACGCTTGGCGAAGGGAACACGGTGGGCAGCTGTTCCACGAGCCGGTCAACGCAGCGCTGCGCGAACTGGCGTGCCGCGGTCCTGACCTGCGCGTAGTCATCTGCCTGCCAGTCTTCCAGCGGCGCCGTCTGCACCGGGTCGCTGCAGGTGATGCTCAGCCAGGGCGGGCTGCTGGGGGACGACTGTGCAATGGTGAGGGTGGCCTCATGCTGCAGATCGTACGGAACCGCGTTGCCCGACAGCGACTGGTAGGTGAGCGACCACAGGCCGGCGTTTGCGCTGACGATCTGCGCGTGCTCGGGAAGCGCATCCGGATGTGCGATGAAGTACTCGGCCAGATGGCGGCGCAGCAGTGCGGGGATTTCGTCGACGGCCGGGCTGGGCACTGATTCGATGACGGTGCCCCGCAGGTTCTTCTTCGAGAAGCCATCGACACGGCCACCGCCGGCCTTGGCGGCGGCCGCCAACTGGACAAGCTTGAGCGTGACCACTTTGCCGGTGTCGCCGCGCGAGACCAGGCGCAGTTTCAGATCGACATCGCGGTGTCCAGGCAGACTGGCAGGCGCGCCCTGTACCACCTGGATGCGGGTGCTCCAGTCATCGGGAGAGGGCGGAGCAGCCGCGCCGTCGACCGCTTGGGTGCGGTCTGCGTCGGTGGCAAGGGCAGCGTCGTGTACCGGGACGGCAGCGGGGTCTTCTGCCGATGCCGGCGGAGTCAGCATCAGGCCCAACGCGATGGCGGCAGGCAGGCAGTTCAGGCGTAGTGCCACAGTGGAGCTCCTTGGGGAAACGCGATGAAGAACGGCCGGGTCCCCTTGGCCGGCCGTTCGGGATAAGGTGTGTTGCGCGTGGGCTCAGCCGCGCGCCAAGGCCAGCAACCGCTCGGCAATCCGCTCGAGAGGGACCTGTTCTTCGGCGGCGCCCAGCTTGAACGCGGCGCCGGGCATGCCCCAGACCACGCTGCTGGCCTCGTCCTGCACCAGCGTCGGTGCGCCGGCCTGGCGCATTTCCAGCAGGCCGCGTGCACCATCGTCGCCCATGCCGGTGAGGATGGCACCGATGGCGTTGCCACCGGCGCTCTGCGCCACCGATCGGAACAGCACGTCCACCGCCGGCTTGTGCCGGTTCACCGCCGGGCCGTCGTCGACCCGGCAACGCCAGCGCGCACCGTCACGGATGATGCGCAGGTGCTTGCCGCCCGGGGGCAGGTAGGCATGCCCGGGCAGCACCGCTTCGCCGTCGCTGGCTTCGCGCACGGCCATCGCCGAGTGCCGGTCCAGGCGCTCGGCGAACGCCGTGCTGAAACTGGCCGGCAGGTGCTGGGTCATCACCACGGCCGGCGCGTCGGCGGGCAGGCCCTCCAGCACCACGCGCAGGGCTTCGGTGCCACCGGCGGATGAGCCGATCGCGATCAGGCGGTCGGTGGTACGGAACTGCGGCGCGGCCGGGCGCATCGCCGGGGCGGCTTCGAGCGTGAGCTTTGGCGTGGCAGCGCGCACCAGCGGGCGCACCCGCGAGCGTGCCGCCATCTTCACCTTGGCGATGATCTCGTCGGCATAGCCCTGCAGCCCACGGGCCACATCGAGCTTGGGCTTGGAGACGAAATCGACGGCGCCCAGTGACAATGCCTGCAGAGTGGTGTCGGCGCCGCGCTCGGTCAGCGAGGAGATCATCACCACCGGCAGTGGATGCAGGCGCATCAGGTTTTCCAGGAACGCCAGCCCGTCCATGCGCGGCATTTCCACGTCCAGCGTGATCACGTCCGGGGCCAGGCGCTTGATCTTCTCGCGCGCCAGCAGCGGGTCGGCGGCGGTGCCGACCACGTCGATGGCCGGATCGCTGGACAGGATCTCGGTGAGCATCTGCCGCACGACGGCAGAGTCGTCGACGATCAGGACCCGGCAGGGGGCGTTGCCGGTCAGGGTCATTCGAACAGCTCCACGCCACCGGTGACCGGGGCCTTGGACAGGCGTGCACGCACGGCCGATTCGGTCGCGGCCACTTCGGCTTCATGGGCGTGCGGCAGGCGCTGCACCACCACGCGGCCGGTATCGGCGAAGAACCAGATCTTGCGCGGATGGATGCCGCACAGGTCCTCGGCGATGATCGGGATGTGCTCGGCCTGCAGGTACTGGCGCACGAACTCGGCGTTGCGGGTGCCGACCGGGTTGCTGGTGAAGCCCTTGAGCACGTTGGCGCCGCCGAACACCTTGGCTTCGATGCGCTTGCGGTGCGCACCGCGCTTGAGCATGTCGTTGATCAGCAGTTCCATCGCGTAGCTGCCGTAGCGCGCGGGGGCGCCATCACCGGCGTTGCCTTCGGGCAGCAGGAAGTGGTTCATGCCACCGATCTTCAGTACCGGGTCGCGCAGGCAGGCCGCCACGCAGGAGCCGAGCGTGGTGGTCAGCGCGGTGGTGTCATCGACCACCAGGTACTGGGTGGGCAGCAGCTTGGCGGCGATGGTCTTGAAGCGTGCGTCCTGGTAGCGCATCACATCGTCGGTACGCAGCGAGGCATTCATGCGCCGGCCTTTGCCGCACGGCGGTACAGGGTGCGCCCGCAGGGCTGGATGAGGTCGGCCGCGTGCAGGTAGTTCTCCGAGTGGCCGGTGTACAGCAGGCCGTCGTCGGCCAGGTGCTGCACCAGGCGGCCGAGGATGGCGCGCTGGGTGGGCTTGTCGAAGTAGATCATCACGTTGCGGCAGAACAGGGCGTCGAACGGGCCGCCGACGTCGTAGCGCGGGGCCAGCAGGTTCAGCGGGCGGAACTCGATCAGGTCGCGCAGCGCCGGCAGCACGCGGCACTGGCCCTCGTTGGGGCCGCTGCCGCGCTGGAAGTAGCGGCGGCGCAGGTCCGGATCGAGGTTGGCGACACGGTCGATGTTGTAGACGCCGCGGCCTGCAGTGGCCAGTACCTGGGTGTCGACGTCGGTGGCGACGATGCGTACCGGCGGCTTCAGCGTGCCGAATGCTTCGCAGGCGGTGATCGCCATCGAGTAGGGCTCTTCGCCGGTGGACGCGGCGCACGACCACAGCAACAGCGGCGTGCGGCCGTTGCGCTGCTGCAACTCCTCGCGCAGCTTGTCGAAGTGGTGCGGCTCGCGGAAGAACGAGGTCAGGTTGGTGGTCAGCGCATTGGTGAACGCCTGCCACTCATCGCCATCCTCCTGTTCCAGATGATCCAGGTACTGCTGGAAGCTGCGCATGCCGAGCGTGCGCAGGCGGCGCGACAGGCGGCCATAGACCATGTCGCGCTTTGCCGGCGCGAGGGCAATGCCCACGCGCTGGTAGATCAGGTCGCAGACACGGCGGAAATCACGGTCGGCGAACTCGAATTCGCGGGGGCCGGTGACGATGGGAGTAGGACTTTGCACGGGGGACGTGTCCATCGGCGGGGGCGGCGGCCGAAGCCGCCGCGGGTGGGTCTCAGAATTCCTGCCAGTCGCTGTCGCTGGCGACGAAGGTGCTGGCGTTGCTGCTGCGGCGGACCGCCGCCGGCGCAGGCGCCGCCTGCGGGCGCGGCGCGCTGGCGGTGACGCGGGCCGGCTCGACGTGGGCGGCCACCGCCTTCATCGCGGCCGAGACCTGGTTGTCGAGGCGGAAGATCGCCACCGCGTCGGCCAGCTGGCCGGCCTGGTCTTCCATCGCGCGCGCGGCGGCGGTGGCTTCTTCCACCAGCGCGGCGTTCTGCTGGGTGGTTTCGTCCATCTGCACCACGGTCTGGTTGACCTGTTCGATGCCAGCGGACTGTTCCTGCGAGGCGGCCGAGATCTCGGCCATGATGTCGGTCACGCGCTGCACCGAGGCGACGATCTCGCCCATGGTGCTGCCGGCCTGGTGCACCAGGCTGGAGCCCTCGGCGACCTTGCCGACCGAATCGTCGATCAGGCCCTTGATTTCCTTGGCGGCAGCGGCCGAGCGCTGGGCGAGGGTGCGCACTTCGCTGGCGACCACGGCGAAGCCACGGCCCTGTTCACCGGCACGCGCCGCTTCGACCGCGGCGTTCAGCGCCAGGATGTTGGTCTGGAACGCGATGCCGTCGATGACGCTGATGATCTCGGCGATCTTCTTCGACGAGGCTTCGATGGCCGACATGGTGGTGACCACCTGGCCGACCACCTCGCCACCCTGCGAGGCGACACCCTGCGCGCCGATGGCAAGCTGGTTGGCCTGGCGGGCATGTTCGGCGTTCTGGCGCACGGTGGAGGTCAGTTCTTCCATCGACGCGGCGGTTTCTTCCAGGTTGGCGGCCTGCTGCTCGGTACGGCGCGACAGGTCGCCGTTGCCCGAAGCGATCTCGCCGGCGGCCAGGGTGATGCTGGAGGCGCTGGCCTGGATCTGGCCGACGATCTGGGTCAGCTGGGCGACGGTGGTGTTGGCATCGTCACGCATGCGTGCGAACACGCCCTGGTAGTCGCCGTGCATGCGTGCGGTCAGGTCACCTTCGGCGATGGCCGACAGCAGCTGCGAGAGCTTGCCGAGGTTGTCATCGCTGACCGCCATCATCGCATTGAGGTTTTCCAGCATCAGGCGGAAATCGTGATCGAAGCGCTGTGCGTCGCCACGGCGGCTGAAATCGCCTGCGGCGGCGGCGCTGGCCAGCTGCTTGATCTCGGCATTGATGCGGCCGAGATTGGTTTTCACCGTATCGACGGTGGCGGTCATGGTGGCCTTCTCGCCCGGATAGCGCGCGATGTCGCGGCTGAGGTCGCCGATCGCATACTGCTGGACCACGTCAAGCACGTCGTGCAGGGTCTGCACATGGCCGCCGACCAGGGCGTTGGTCTCCTGCACCATCAGCCCGTACTCGCCGGGGAAGGCGCTGGCGTCGATGCGGTAGCTCAGCTCGCCGGCATCGTGGCGCCGCGCCATTTCGCGCTGGCCGCCGATCACCGCGTGCAGCTGCTGCTGCATGCCCGACATGGCGTGCAGCAGGCGGCCGGGTTCGTCGTGCGGCTGCGGGCCGATGTGGCTGTCCAGCTTGCCGCTGGCAATGCCTTCGGCGACGGCGGTGGCCTGCTTCAGCGGACGCGCGATGCGGTTGCCGATGACCCAGCTCAGGGCCAGCACGATCAGCACCAGCACGCCGCCGGAGACTGCCATGATGGCGGTGAACACCAGTGCCTGCTTCTGCACGTCGTCCATGTAGACGCCGCTGCTGACCACCCAGTTCCAGGGCGCGAACAGGCCGGCGTAGGCCACCTTCCCGACGTCGCCCTTGCTGCCGGGCTTGGCCCAGCGGTAGTTGACGAAGCCGCCACCGGCCTTGGCCGCTTCGACCTGGTCGTAGTAGATGCGTACACCATCGTCGGTGCGGAAGTCCTTCATGTCCTTGCCGACCAGGTCCTTGCGGAACGGGTGCATCAGCAGGCGGTAGCCGGTGTCGTAGATGTTGAAGTAGTACGTATCGTTCTCGGCGCGCATCGATTCCAGCGCCTGCAGCGCGGCGCCCTTGGCGGCCTCTTCGCTGAGCTCGCCGGTACCGGCCAGGCGGTGGTAGTGCTGGAGGATGCCGTAGCTCAGTTCGACCTGGGTCTTCAGCGCGGTCTTGCGGGTTTCGGTGAGGTCCAGGTACTGCATGCGGGCAGCGATCACCGAGAGCGCGATCACGCCGAGCGCGATGAGCAGCGTCAGCAGATTGAGCTTGCGCCGGACGGAGAGGTTGCTGAAGTAGTGTTGCCAGCGATGCAGGAGATTCATCAAGCAGGACCAGGTCGAAACGGGCGGGCGGCGCCGAGCCGGTCACGGCGGGACATGCGGTGACAACCCCGTTATCGGCCGCGCGGGCCCAGGGTTGAGCCGCGCGCGGAAGATGGGCCGCGGCCGTTCAGCCAGCCAGCTGGTCCAGGCGCAAGCGTACCTGCGCCAGGGCGCGTTCCAGGGTGGACGGATCGACCGTTCCCAGCGCGATGCGCAGCGCGTTGGGAACGTGGGTTCCGACCGCGAACGGCGCGGCGGTCGAAAGCACGATGCCCTGCTCATGCAGGTCCTGGCAGATCGCCTCGGCGCGGTCGCGCCCTTCCAGTGGCAGCCACAGCAGGTAGGAACCGGGGTGGCCGACCATCGCCACACCTTCCAGCAGGCGCCTTGCCAGTGCCTGCCTGTGCCGGGCGTCGGCGCGGCGGTGGCGTTCCATGCGGTCGACGGTTCCATCCATCAGCCAGCGGCGCACCAGCGCCGTCACCAGTGCCGGCGAGTTGACCGTGGTGGCGCGGATGGCGCGCTCGATCGCACCCATCATCGCCGGCGGCGCACTGATGTAGCCGAAACGCAGGCCGGTGGCGAGGTTCTTGGACAGGCCGCCGATGTACACGGTGCGTTCCGGTGCCAGCGCCGCCACGGGTACCACGGCGGGCGCGGCCAGATAGGCATAGGCTGCGTCTTCAAGCACCAGCAGCCCATGCTGGCGGGCGATCGCGGCCAGCTCCTGGCGCTGTTGCAGCGTCAGGACGAAGCCCAGCGGGTTGTGCATGGTCGGCATGCAGTACACGGCCTTGACCCGGCGCTGGCTGCACAGCGTACGCAGTGCCTGCAGGTCGGTGCCCTCCGGGCCGACCGGCACCGGGATCATCTCCATCCGCAGCATCGCCGCGATCTGCCTGATCCAGGATAGGTCAACGCATCCACGGCGATGGCATCGCCCGGGCACAGTGCGCCCAGCAGGGCGACGGTCAATCCGTGCTGGGCGCCCTGGACCAGGGCCACGCGTCCGGCATCGGTAGGTACCCCGCGCTGCACCAGGTAGTCGGCCACGAGCTGGCGCTCCTGGGGCCGACCCAGGGGCGGCTGGTACAGAAGCAGCGCTTCCAGGTCGCCCTGCTGTGAGAGGTGGCGCAGGGCCCGGCGAAGCTGCGTGTCCTGGCCGAACGCGGTGGGCATGTTGGCGTTGAGATCGATGCCGCTGCCGAGACCGGCCAGCATGTCGCAGGCCATGCCCTGTGCGCCGAACGCCTCGCGCACATAGGTGCCGCGACCGATCTCACCGATGACCAGGCCCATCCGGGCCAGCTCGGCATAGACGCGGCTGGCGGTGGCAAGCGCCAGATCATGGCGGCGGGCGAGCTCGCGGTGGGTGGGCAGGCGGGTTCCAGGGCGCAGGTTCCCGCTCTGGATGTCCGATACGAGGCCATCGACTACCTGCTTGAACCGTGAGCGTGCCATCCGTGCGCCGAGTGTATCTAGGACAATTTGTTGATTGTACTGATGCCATTCCTAGACTTCGATCGCACCGCCGGACGGGCGGAAAGGAATGGAGCACATCTGTACGGCGATGGAAGGTCACAACGAATTATTGAACTATGCAGCGCATGCACTGGAAGAAATGAACGTGCTGATTCCCCGGATCAAGGGCAGCATGCCGGGCATCCGCCAGGCCCATGAAGCCATCGCCAGCTACCTGCACCGCAGCGTGAAGTTCCTGCTGCCCAATTGCGCGGAGATGATCGATCTGCGTGAGCTGCGCCAGGTGCACGTGGACATGGCGCGCCCGCCGTTCGAGGTGATGGCGCTGGAAGCGGCGTGGATCCTGCCTGACGGGTTGCCGGGACACAAAGGGGCGGGCCATGCGGCGCCTCGGCGCATCGCGCTGTGCCTGAACATGAACCGCGAAGTCGCCGCGGCCTTTCCGGCCACGGAGTGCTTCCTGGATGAACCGGCCGGTGGCGTGGTGGTGATCCCGATCTACTGGCAGGCCGATGCGGCCGCGTGGAAAGTGCCGCTGGGAGGCGTGTTCCTGCCGCACCAGAATCCGTTGAGCCTGTACCGGCCAGAGGAGGCCAGCCTGCCCACGCGCCTGGTCAATGCCCCGGTGGAAGCGATGGCGTCCGGAAAACCCTTGCAGCAGTTCCGGGTTGCGCCGTTCGCGCTGCTGCCGGAATGGCACGCCTGGGCGGTGGAGCAGCAGGGCAGTGCGGCGGTGAAGGCGCAGATCGTGCAGGACTGTCGCGACGAGGTCGCCATGCTGTTGCAGACCTGCTGCGTGCTCAACTGCGCCAATGTCGCGTCGGTGGAGCGGCCGGCCTCGGTGGCGCTGAACAAGCGGCGGATGCGCAGAGGCAAGCAGCCGTTCTTCAGCTACCGGGTGTTCGAGGTGGATGGCGCCACGGCCGCGTCAGACGGCACGGGGCCGGGCGGGGGTGCGGCGGGGCCGCGCACCCACGTGCGCCGGGGTCACATCCGGCGATTGAAGGAAAAGCTGGTGTGGGTGCGCGCCGCCATCGTCAATGCGGGCAGCCCTGATGGCCTGCTGCACAAGAGTTACAGGCTCCGTCAGCCGCAGTGACGGCTGCGTCGGAAAGGAGGGCCGGTGTTGCGACCGGCCCTCCAGGCGTGGCATCAGAACTCCTGCCAGTCTCCGTCGGCCAGTTCGGTGGCCATCGGGCGACCTCCCGCCGTGCGGCGGGCCGGCGGTGCCACCGCAGCCGGAGCTGCCGGGGCGGCGGCGCGCGGTGCCGGGGTGGCGACGCGCGGGGCGGTCACTGCCTCGGCTTCGTCGACCACGAAGATCGACACGGCTTCGCTGAGGTGGCCGGCCTGTTCTTCCATCGCGCGCGCAGCGGCGGTGGCTTCTTCCACCAGCGCGGCGTTCTGCTGGGTGGTTTCGTCCATCTGCACCACGGTCTGGTTGACCTGCTCGATGCCGGCCGACTGCTCCTGCGAGGCGGCGGAGATCTCGGCCATGATGTCGGTCACGCGCTGCACCGAGGCGACGATTTCGCCCATGGTGGCGCCGGCCTTGTGCACCAGCGCCGAGCCGTCGTTGACCTTGCCGACCGAATCGTCGATCAGGCCCTTGATTTCCTTGGCGGCGGCGGCCGAGCGCTGGGCGAGGGTGCGCACTTCGCTGGCGACCACGGCGAAGCCACGGCCCTGCTCGCCGGCACGCGCCGCTTCCACCGCAGCGTTCAGCGCCAGGATGTTGGTCTGGAACGCGATGCCGTCGATGACGCTGATGATCTCGGCGATCTTCTTCGACGAGGCCTGGATGGCGGACATGGTGGTGACCACTTGGCCGACCACTTCGCCACCCTGCGAGGCGACGCCATGCGCGCCGATGGCGAGCTGGTTGGCCTGGCGGGCATGTTCGGCGTTCTGGCGCACGGTGGAGGTCAGTTCCTCCATCGAGGCGGCGGTTTCTTCCAGGTTGGCGGCCTGCTGTTCGGTACGGCGCGACAGGTCGCTGTTGCCCGAGGCGATTTCGCCGGCGGCCGAATTGATCGCGCGGCTGGACTGCTTGATGCGGGTGACGATTTCGCTCAGCTGTGCGGCGGTTGCGTTGGCATCGTCGCGCATGCGGGCGAACACGCCCTGGTAGTCGCCGTGCATGCGCACGGTCAGGTCACCCTGCGACAGCGCGGCGAGCAGGCCGGAGATCTGTTCGATGCTGCCGGCGTTGGCGTCAAGCAGGCCGTTGATCTGCTGGGCCAGCTGCAGGAAGAAGCCTTCCTTGTCGCTGGCGTCGATGCGGCCGGACAGGTCGCCGGCGGCGGCCTGGGCAATCACGCGGGCCACTTCGGCCTCGACCAGCGCTTCCTGGGTGCGGTCACGCCATTCCACCACGTAGCCGACGGTGTCGCCGCCTTCATTGCGGATGGTCGAGACCACCTGCGCAAACTGGGCATCGCCGTACTGCATCGGGCGACGGGCGACGCCGTGCGCCTTCAGGTTGCCGAGCAGGGTCTGGTCCATCTCGCCACGGTGTTCCAGCACGGTAACCGGCTTGCCGATCAGCGAGGCCTGGGCGTCGAAGTCCGGCAGGTCGCGGCGCACTTCATCCTGGTACTGGCTCAGGGTCTGCTGCAGCGCGCGGTTGCTGTAGACGATGGTGTTGCTGGTGTCGGTCAGGTACACGCCGGTCGAGCTGTAGTCCAGCGCGGTGCGGATGCGCAGGTTCTCGCGTGCGACGGCCTGGTCGGTTTCGATGCGCTCACGCAGGTCCCGCTGCATGCGCTGCATGGCCTGCATCAGCTCGCCGACTTCGTCCTGGCGGCTGACATCGATGTGGCCATCGAGCTTGCCGCCGGCCACGTCGTTGGCCACCGAGACGGCGCCACGCACGCTGCCGACCAGGGCGCGGGCGAACAGCCAGACCAGCACCAGGCCGAGTGCGGCGCCGCCCAGCAGGGCGATCACGGTCAGCACGGACGAGGCGGCGTAGGTGGATTCGGCCTCTTCGCGCGAGGCGCGGGCGAGGCGGTTGTCTTCGGCGATCAGTGCTTCCAGCGCCGAAGCGGCCTTGCGGTGCTTGGTGCGGGTCTCGCCGACGAAGGTATCGATGGCGTCGTCCGGCAGGTCCAGTTCCAGCATCTCGGTGACGCTGTCATAGGAGGCCAGGGCGTCCTTCCATTCCTTGGCGAAGGTGTCGAACAGCTTCTTCTGCTGCGCATTGTCGACCAGCGCCGGGTAGCCCTTGATCGACTTGTCCATGTTCCCGCGCAGCTCGACGGCCTGCTTGCGCGCGTCGGACTTGACGTCATCGCTGGCGCGGATCAGCTGCTGGTAGGCGGCGTTGCGGTACTCGCCCAGCATGCCGCGCATCTCGCCGGCCATGCGGATGCTTTCCATGCGCGAACCGGCCAACTCGGTGGTGACGTTGTTCAGCGAATGCAGGCCGCGATAGGCGACGATGCCCTGCAGCAGCATCACCAGCAGGAGGACGCCGAAGGTCAGCAGCAGCTTCGGCATCAGTTTCAGGTTGTTGATCCACGGCATGGGCGTTGCGAGCTCCTAAGGCAGACGCGCCCGGGCATCGGGCCCGGTTGCAGCAGAAACCACGCCGGCACGAGCTCCGGCGTGGTTCGACGGACAGCGGATTACTTGATGTTGGCCAGCTTCAGGCCAGCCGGCGAGCTGACTTCGATTTCCGCACGCGAGGCGTCGCGCTGGATCTTGCCGATCACGCACACGGTCTTGCCTTCCAGGGTTTCCAGCGGGAAGGAGAACTTGCCGCGGTTCTCGCCGGCGATGCGGGCCGAGAAGGTGTGGCGCGGGAAGGCGCCGCCCATGTACAGGAAGGTCGGCTGGCCTTCGGAACCTTCTGCGTAGCGGGCCTTTTCGACCTTGCCACAGACCATGCCGTCCTTGCCGACCGAACGCGGTGCCAGTTCCGGCGGGATCATGTCGGCCGACTGGGCGAACGCGGAGGAGGCGGTGGTGGCCAGGACAGCGGCCGAGACGAACGCAAGCAGGGACTTCATCGAGGTGTATCTCCGGGGATGGTGATGGTCGTTCCGGTTCTGCGCGCTCCTGCGCGACCGGCTTCTGTCCCCCTATCGGCACCGCCAGGGGGAACTGAAGGGTTGTGTGACCAGAACGTGAAGCAGGTCCGCTGGATCAGGCGGCGGCGTCTTCGGCAACGGCGGCCTGGCCCATGTCGGCGCTGTCGAGCAGGGTCTCGATGTCCAGCAGGATCAGCATGCGGTCATCGTGGGTACCAATGCCGGAGATGAAGCGGGTATCGACGGCGGCGCCGAACTCCGGGGTCGGGCGGATCTGCTCGGCCGACAGCGGGATCACGTCCGAGACGCTATCCACCACGATGCCGACCACGCGGTCTTCCACGTTCAGCACGATCATCACCGTGAAGGCGTCGTAGCGGGCGTTGTCCAGGCGCAGCTTCAGGCGCAGGTCGATGACCGGGACGATGGTGCCGCGCAGGTTGATCACGCCCTTGATGTAGTCCGGCGCATCCGGCACGCGGGTGACCGCGTCATAGCCGCGGATTTCCTGCACCTTGAGGATGTCCACGCCGTAGTGCTCGGCACCGAGGGTGAAGCTGAGGAATTCGCCACCGGCGCTGGCGGCGGAGCTGGTCTTGTCGTTCATCGAGGGGTCCTGGTTCTGCCGGAAGTCCCGGTGTCAGGCTCGATATCGGCCCCGCCGTGGGGGACTTTAGCTGTGGCGCCCTGGGCATCCTGCCGGGGAGCGGTAGTGGGGGGGGGGGGCC
>NZ_JASJSU010000027.1:0-11275 GCF_030237045.1 Stenotrophomonas maltophilia group sp. Smal17 | reverse complement strand
TCGCGAGGTTGCCGGCCAGCGGCCGGCACTACCACGTGACTACATCTCGCCGTTGCGGCGGGCCTTGCGCTGGCGGTCGATGCGGAAGATGTAGCGCTGGATGGCGCTGTCGGCGCCGCGCGGCAGGCTCTCGAAGCGCATGCCGACGCGCTTGACCTCGATGCCGTTGGGCTGGCGCTGCGGCAGCAGGTTGCAGACCACCAGTTCGATATCCAGGTCCGGGCCATCAGGCAGTGACAGCTGCGCCGGATAGCGCTTCTGCAGGCCGAACACCGCGCAGTCGTTGGGCACGACCACGGCCAGGCCACCGCCACTGATGTCCACCACCCGCATCGACAACGCTTCGGCGCGGGCTTCGCCGGGCGGCAGCAGCAGCTGCGGCGAGTCGGTGACCGGGGTCTCCAGCCGGTACAGCTCGCGTCGCTGCAGGTGCACCAGCTCGTCCGGCAAGGGCGCACGGAACGCAACGTGGCCGTCGTTGTCCACGCGCTGCAGTTCATGCAGGCGGAACCGCACCAGCACCCGTTCAAGCTGGGCGAAGCACAGCAGGTGGTCGGCCTGCTCGGCGGCGCGGTTGGACGCCTCCTGCGGGCTGCCATCAAGCAGAAGGAAGTCTTCGTCCTCGTCAAGATCAAGCAGCGCCGTCGGGAATGACCGGTCGCGGCCGTCGATATGCGCATTGATCAGTGATCGCTGGTCGATCAGCGAGCGCAGCAACTGGCGCAGCTGGCGCGGGTTGCGGACCAGAAAACGTTCGTCGGCGGCATCGGCCGCGTGGACATCATGCACTGCAGTGTCGTTGCCGTCGGACATGGAATCTACGGTCAGGGGCGGGCGCCAGCACGCGTTGGCGCGAGGCTCGATGGGGATATCGGCCTCTGCATCGGATTATGAAGTGAGAATTACATCACTTTCCATGCGTGAGGGGTCAGATCCCTTTCCCGGAGGAAAGGAACCTGACCCCGATGTGCCACGCAGGTAGATCCACGCCATGCGTGGATGCTTTCCGCGTGGGGTCAGAACTCCTGCCAGTCGCCGTCGGCGGCCAGTGCCGGCTGGGCGCTCGAGCCGCGCAGCGCACGTGCGGGTGTCGGCCTGTGGGCGGGAGCGGCGGCCGCTACCTGGCGCGGCAGCGGTGCGGTGGCCAGGCGCGGCGCGGTGCCCGGGGTCGCCTGCGATGCCAGCCGGAAGCGGGCCACGGCTTCCCCCAGCTGCACGGCCTGGTCTTCCATCGCGCGGGCGGCGGCGGTGGCTTCTTCCACCAGCGCGGCGTTCTGCTGGGTGGTCTCGTCCATCTGCACCACGGTCTGGTTGACCTGCTCGATGCCGGCCGACTGTTCCTGCGAAGCGGCCGAGATCTCGGCCATGATGTCGGTCACGCGCTGCACCGAGGCGACGATCTCGCCCATGGTGCTGCCGGCCTGGTGCACCAGGCTGGAGCCTTCGGCAACCTTGCCGACCGAGTCGTCGATCAGGCCCTTGATTTCCTTGGCGGCAGCGGCCGAGCGCTGGGCGAGGGTACGCACTTCGCTGGCGACCACGGCGAAGCCACGGCCCTGTTCACCGGCACGGGCCGCTTCCACCGCGGCGTTCAGCGCCAGGATGTTGGTCTGGAACGCGATGCCGTCGATGACCGAGATGATCTCGGCAATCTTCTTCGACGAGGCTTCGATGGCCGACATGGTGGTGACCACCTGGCCGACCACCTCGCCACCCTGCGAGGCGACGCCATGCGCGCCGATGGCGAGCTGGTTGGCCTGGCGGGCATGTTCGGCGTTCTGGCGCACGGTGGAGGTCAGCTCCTCCATCGAGGCGGCGGTTTCTTCCAGGTTGGCGGCCTGCTGTTCGGTGCGGCGCGACAGGTCACTGTTGCCCGAGGCGATCTCACCGGCGGCCAGGGTGATGCTGGAGGCGCTGGCCTGGATCTGGCCGACGATCTGGGTCAGCTGGGCGACGGTGGTGTTGGCGTCGTCGCGCATGCGGGCGAACACGCCGTTGAACTGGCCGTCCATGCGTGCGGTCAGGTCGCCGGCGGCGATCGACTGCAGCAGCTGCGACAGCTGGCCGAGGTTGCCGTCGGCCACCTGCATCATGGTGTTGAGGTGCTCGATCATCAGCTTGAAGTCGTGCTGGAAACGCTGGGCATCGCCGCGCTGGCTGAAGTCACCGGCGGCGGCGGCCTCGGCCAGCTGCTGGATCTGCGTGTTGATCGCCAGCAGGCTGGCCTTGGCCGCGTCCATCGATTCGTGCAGGATCGCGCGGCTGCCGGGCAGGCGGCGCGCATCCGGGGCCAGATTGCCGATGGCGTACTGGTTGAGTACGTCGATGGCATCGCGGATCGCGTCCAGGTGCTCGAAGATTACCGTGTTGATGCCGCCGGCCAGCTGGCCGTAGACACCCGGGAAGTCTTCCGGGATGCGGTGGCTGATGTCCGGGCCGGCATGCATCTGCGCCATCAGCTGGGTCTGCTCGCTGAAGCGGCGCAGCATGGCGGTCATCTCGGCGGTGGCGGCCAGCATCTTGCCGGCCTCATCCTTGCTGGTGGCCTGGGTGCTGACGCTGAGGTCGCCGCGGGCGACGGCCTGGATCGCGTGCACGGCCTTGCCGAGCGGGCCGGTGACGGCGCGCGAGATCACCGTGGCCAGCGCGGCCGCGACCAGCGACAGCAGCACGATGCAGCCGATGATGGCGATCATGCTGGTGCGGTGGGTGGCGTTGGCGGCAGCGATCTTGGCGTCCATCAGGCCGGCGATGTGGGTGCCGAGCGCCTTCATCGCCGCGAACAGTTCACGGCGCGCTGGGCGCGACTGTTCGTCGGAGATCTGCTGGGCGAGTGCGCCGTCACCTGCAGCTACGGCTTCGCGCATCGCCTTGTTGGCGCCGAAGTAGCGCTCCAGCTGCACGTTGGCGGTCTGGTAGAGCTCGCGTTCCCTGGCCAGCGCCGGCAACGCCGCGTACGCGGCCAGCTCGTCGCGTACGGTCTTGGCGGTGTCGTCCATGCGCTTGTTGTAGTCGGCCACCTTGTCCGGCTGGTCGAGCATGCTCAGCAGCGCCAGTTCGTAGGTGCGGAATTCACCCAGCTGCGAGCGCGCCTCGCCCAGGTGCTGGACCGACGGAATATCGTTGCCGGCCATCTCGCCCAGCTGCGTGTTGGCCTCGCTGAGGCGCAACAGTGCGAAGGCGCCGAGGACCAGGGTCATCAACGTGGTGAGGGTGAACCCCACGGCCAGCTTGCGGGCGATGGGCAGATCTTGGAACCACTTCATGCAGGGTGCTCCAGGTGGGCAGGGTGCCGGCGCAGTCGCGGCGGCTGGGGGTGGTTGCAGAGCAAACGGAGGTGCCCGGTGGGGTTCGGTGACGGCCGTCATTGCGGGATAACGGCGCGGGCTGCGCGGACTTTATGGACGCAGATCACATTCGGTTGCGTAGGGGCGCGGGTGCGAAAGTGCTGCTGTGATGGGACTTTCGCTTGGGTGGCGTAGTTGCATGCGAAAGCACGGCGCCGACGGAGTTCACAGAAGGAATCTGACCCCGGGTGGAATGGGGCGCGCAAACAAAAACCGCCGCCCCGAAGGGCGGCGGTTCTGGTCAACCTGCAATGGGAATCAGGCGGCCTGCGGCATCCGCAGCGAGCGCACCAGCCCGCCGATGTCGACGATCAGGGCGACGCGGCCATCGCCGAGGATGGTGGCACCGGATACCCCGCCGATGCGGCGGTAGTTGTTCTCGATGTTCTTCACCACCACCTGCTGCTGGCCGACCAGCTCGTCCACTTCCAGCGCGATCTTCTGGCCATCGCCCTCGACCACCACCACCAGCGATTCGCTGCCCGGCGCACGGTTGCCGTAGCCGTAGTACTCGCTGAGCGACAGGATCGGCAGGTACTCGCCACGCACGCGCAGCACGCGGCCTTCGCCGGCCATGCTGCGGATGTCCTCGGCCTGCGGCTGCAGGGCTTCCAGCACATAGGCCAGTGGCAGGATCAGGGTTTCACCGGCCACCGCCACGGTCATGCCATCAAGGATGGCCAGGGTCAGCGGCAGGCGGATCAGGGTGCGGGTACCGGCGCCGAGGCTGCTCTCGATCTGCACCTCGCCGCCCAGCGCCTGGATGTTGCGGCGGACCACGTCCATGCCGACGCCACGCCCGGACAGATCGGTCACCGCATCGGCAGTGGAGAAGCCGGGCTGGAAGATCAGGTCCCAGACCTGCGAATCGGTCGGGTTGTCCGGTACGGCCAGGCCACGCTCGTGCGCCTTGGCCAGGATCTTGGCGCGGTCCAGGCCGCGACCATCGTCACTGACTTCGATGACGATGTGGCCGCCCTGGTGCGAAGCGGCCAGGGTGATCGTGCCGGTCTCGTCCTTGCCCGCACCGCGACGCACGTCGGGCATTTCCAGGCCGTGGTCGATCGAGTTGCGTACCAGGTGCACCAGCGGATCGGCGATCTTTTCGATCAGGCCTTTGTCCAGCTCGGTGCCTTCGCCGACGGTGCGCAGGCGCACCTGCTTGCCGAGGCGGCTGGACAGATCGCGGACCAGGCGCGGGAAGCGGCGGAACACCGCGTCGACCGGCAGCATGCGCACGCCGATCACCGCTTCCTGCAGGTCGCGGGTGTTGCGCTCAAGCTGGTCCAGGCCGGCGAACAGGCTCTCGGCAAGAACCGGGTCCAGCGCGTGCGAGACCTGCTTGAGCATGGCCTGGGTGATGACCAGTTCGCCGACCAGGTTGATCAGTGCATCGACCTTGTCGACGCTGACCCGGATCGAGGTTTCGGCTTCCTGGGGTGCGCCGCCGCTGGCCGCGGGCGCGGGTGCGGCAGGTGCCGCAGGAGCTGGTGTGGAAGGGGCTGTTGCGGACGGGGCCTGGGTGGCCAGGCTCGGCGGCGCCGCCGGACGGATGTCCAGTTCGCAGTCGTCCAGCACCCAGGCGAAGGTGTCTTCGATCTTGCTGCGCGGCACCTTGCCGACCAGGCCCAAGTCCCACGCCAGGTGGGCCTCGAGCGGGTCGAGCTGGGCGAAGCCGGGCAGGCGCTCGATGCGCGCGGCGACCTGCAGCGACCCGAGGTGTTCCAGTTCGCGGATGATGCGCAGCGGATCGTTGCCGCTCATGAACAGCGACGGTGCCGGGGTGAAGCCGATCTGCCAGGCTTCCGGCGTGTCGTCCACCTTGGCGGCCGCGGCGGCCGGGGCGCTCGGCGCGGCCTGGCCGGAGAGCACCGCTTCCAGGCGAGCCTTCACCGCGGCGACGGCCGCGGGATCGGCGGCCTGGCCGTGTTCGGCTTCGCGCAACAGGGCGCGCAGCACGTCCACCGAGGACAGCATGGCGTCGACGGCGTGGCCTTCCAGTGCCCGCTTGCCGGCACGCAGCTCATCGAGCAGCGTTTCCAGCACGTGGGTCAGGCCGGCGATCGCATCGAAGCCGAAGGTGCCGGCGCCGCCCTTGATGGAGTGGGCGGCGCGGAACACCGAATTGATGATCTCCGCGTCCTGCTGCCCCGATTCCAGGGCCAGCAGGCCAGCCTCCATCGCGTCGAGGCCTTCGCGGCTCTCCTCGAAGAAGGTGGCGTGGAAGCGTTGCAGGTCCATGCTCATGGCAGTGGTGGTCCGGAAGCGAAGAAGGGGAGCGGTGCCGGGCGATCAGCCCAGCACTTTCTGCACGGTGGCGACCAGCTGTTCCGGATTGAACGGCTTGACCAGCCAGCCGGTGGCACCGGCGGCCTTGCCTTCGGACTTCTTGTCGGCGGCCGACTCGGTGGTCAGCATCAGCAGCGGGGTGAACTTGTAGTCCGGCAGCTGGCGCAGTTCGCGGATCAGCGCGATGCCGTCCATGTTCGGCATGTTGACGTCGGTGACCACCGCATTGAAGCGCTGGCCCTTGGCGCGACCGAGCGCGACCGCGCCGTCTTCAGCTTCTTCGACGGCAAAACCGGCCGAGGTGAGGGCGAAGGAAACCATCTGGCGCATCGACGCCGAATCGTCCACCACCAAGATACGTGCGCTCATGCAGCGTTCTCCACAGATTTCAGGTTGTCATGGGTTGCGTCCAGGCCCAGGGCCTGGGTGACGCCCAGCAGGCGCGCGGCGTCACGGAAGGTTGCGGTGCAACCGTGGAAGCCGGTGCCCAGGCCTGCCTCGCGGCGGGCCTGCACGAACGCACACAGCACCTGTATGGCGGCGGTGTGGATGCGGGCGACCTGGCTTGCATCCAGGGTCAGCTCGCCGGCCTGCGCCACCAGCGGGGCGAGGCGGTTCTTGAGCTCGGTGCTGCTCTCGATGCCGAGATCCTCACCCAGTTCGACAGTGCTCATCGTTGCTCCGGACAAACGGTTCCGTGATCCATAACGGCACCCCGGCGGGGTTCTTTAGAAGAATCGGCGCGATGCGCCGACTCAGCTCAACAGTTGCGTGGCGTCGAGCAGGATCATCGGGCGCTGGCTGACCCGCGCCACGCCGCGGAATAGATCGTTGGAGATCTGGCAGATGCGCGCGGTATCGGGTGGCTCGATCTGCGAGTCGGTGAGGTTGGCGACGTCTTCCACCGCCGACACGCGCAGGCCGATGGTCTCGCCGTCTTCCTCCAGCACCACGATGCGGGTCTGCGCGTCGTCCTCGGCGGCGGCGGCACCGAGGTGCAGGCCGAGGTCCATCACCGGCACCACCTGGCCGCGCAGGTTCATGATGCCGAGCATGGCCGGTGCGGTGCCGCGCAACGGCAGCAGCGGCACCGGCAGCACCACTTCCTGCACCTTCAGCAGCTCCAGCGCATAGGCCTGGGTGCCGCAGCGCAGGCGCAGCCAGCGCGAGGTGCGCTCGCCGGCGCGGCGGTTCTGCGGGTGCGGGCTGCTGGCCGGGTGGTGCGCCTGCGCCTGCAGTTCCTGCCAGCTGCTGGGGCGGCTGGCTGCGGGGGCGTCCACGGCGACCCGCGGTGGCGATGCAGCTGCGGCGCGTGCGGTGGGTGCAGCGGCTGCCCGCGGTGCTGCCGGTGGTACCGGCGCGGCAACCACGGCCGGCGCCGGCGTGGCGACGTCTTCGCCGCCCGCGGCGGCTTCGAATGCCGCCTGCAGGCCTGGGCTGTCGGTATGGGCGAGGCGATGGCTGTCAGCCGTATCGGTCTCGTAGATCACTTCGTCCGGCAGGTCGTCCCAGGTGGGTTCCGGGCCGGTGCCTGCGGTGGCCGGCGCCGGGGCTGTCTCGTGCAGCACCTCGTCTGGCAGGTCATCCCAGGTCGGCTCGCCTTCAATGGCGGCCGGCGTTGCGGCGGCCTCGAATGCGGCCTCCAGCGCTGCGTCGTCCGCGGCCGGGGCAGCGGCCACGGTGTCGGTTTCGTAGATCACTTCAGCCGGCAGGTCGTCCCAGGTCGGCTCGCGCTCGATCGTCGCCGCCGCCTCGAACGCGGCCTCGAGCGCGGCGTTGTCGGTGCACGGGGCAGTGGTCGCACTTTCGGTTTCGTAGATCACTTCGGCCGGCAGGTCATCCCAGGTCGGCTCGCGCTCGGTGGCCGCTTCGCTCGGCCCAGCGCTTGCTGGTGGCGCAGCGGGCGGTGCGGCGACAATGGCTTCGCCCAGCAGTTCGTCCAGGTAGTCGTCCAGTACGCCGGTGCTGTTCATGCGGCCTGCTCCAGGGCGCGTGCGTCCTCGCCGAGAATCCAGTTCAGGGCGCGGCGATACGCGGCCAGGCCGCGGCCCGGGTAGTCCTCACCGACGCTGGGCAGGGTGAGGCCGGCGGCATTGCTGATGCGCGTGTCGATCGGAATCGCGTCTTCCCATACGCGCGCACCATGACGGTCCTGCATGGTGCGCAGCGACTCGTTGCCGGCGCGGGTACGGCGGTCGAACAGGGTGGGCAGGATCGAGATCGGCAGCGGACGGCGGCGCGAGCGCTCGACCATCTCGCCGGTGCGGACCATGCCATCCAGGCCGTGCAGGGCCAGCGGTTCGGCCTGGGTCGGGATGATCAGGCGATCGGCAGCCGCCAGCGCATTGATCATCAGCAGGCCGAGGGTCGGCGCGCAGTCCAGCAGGATGTAGTCGTGCTGGGCCTGGTGGCGCGCCAGTGCATTCTGCAGGGCCAGTCCGAGGCCGGGCTGGTTGGCGCTGCGACGCTCCAGCGTGGCCAGTGCCGACTGCGCGCAGACGTAGTCCAGGCCGTGGATGCTGCTGGCATGGCACAGGTTGGACAGGTCGGCCGGTGGTGCACCGAACAGTTCCAGCACGCCGGCCGGCGGCGGATCCACCGGCACGCCGAAGGCGCGGCTGAGCGAGGCATGCGGATCGAGGTCGATCAGCAGCACGCGGTGGCCGAGCGCGGCCAGGCCGCGGCCGAGGGCGAGGGTGGTGGTGGTCTTGCCGACTCCGCCCTTCTGGTTGGCGACTGCCCAGATGCGCATCGGTTTACTCCTTCATTGCCGGGGGAACGGCGGCGCCGACGCGGCTGCCAGCCGGCACCGGCGGCAACTTCACCGGTGCGATGGGGGAGGTGGGGGCGGTAGCCGGAGTTGCGGCGGCTTGTTCGGTGGCGCTGGTGTCGACGGCGCCGGTGGCAGCGTTCAGGCGCTGCCCGAGCGGATCGACCGAGTGCGAGGTGTCTGCCAGGATGATGACCATCACCCGGCGGTTGCGGTTGCGGCCCTGCGCGCTGTCGTTCTCTTCGCGCGGGCGGAACTGGCCGTAGCCGACCATCGCCAGTCGTGACGGCTGCACGCCCTGGTCGGCGAACAGGTGCACCACGCTGGCCGCGCGCCCGGCCGACAGTTCCCAGTTGGACGGGAAGGTGGCGGTGGCGATCGGCACGTTGTCGGTGTGGCCTTCCACGCGCACGCTGTTGGGCACATCGCGCAGCACGTCGGCCAGGCTGGCCAGGGTCTGCCGTGCGTGCACGTCCAGCGCGGCCGAGCCGGTGGGGAACAGGATGTCACTGTTGATCTCGACCTCGATCCACAGTTCGGTGCGGCGCACGCTGATCATGCCGCGGTCGATCAGTGGCGCCAGCGCGGCGGTCAGGCGGTCGGCGATGCTGTTGAGCTGGCGCTCGGCGCGCGCGATCTGTTCCTGGTTGTGCACCGATACCGGCATGCGCATCTGCGAGGCCATCGATGGCAGCAGCGTCGGGTCATGCGACGGGGCGGGTGCGGATGGACCGATCTTGGTGCCGGACTTGATCACCGACGGGCTGTCCCAGCCGCCGCCCTGCACCTGCTTGTTGCCGACCTGCACCGGGTTGATGGTGCGCGGCGCACCGCCGAAGGCATCGGTGAGCGCATCGGCCATGATCCGGTACTTGCCCTCGTTGACCGAGGAAATCGCATACATGACCACGAAGAAGGCGAGCAGCAGCGTCATCAGGTCGGCATAGGGGATCGCCCATGCTTCATGGTTGGCGTGCTCTTCGTGGTGCTTGCGGCGGGCCATGTCAGTGCAGGAAGCCGGAGAGATTGGTTTCGATGTTGCGCGGGTTCTCGCCCTGTGCGATCGAGATCAGGCCTTCGATGACCATTTCGCGGTCGCGGGTGTTGTGCGAGATCACACTCTTGAGCTTGGCGGCGATCGGCAGGAACAGCAGGTTGGCCGAGGCGATGCCGTAGATGGTGGCGGTGAACGCGGCGGCGATGCCGTGGCCGAGCTTGCTCGGATCGGCCAGGTTCTTCATCACCGCGATCAGGCCCAGCACGGCACCGATGATGCCGAGCGTCGGCGCATAGATGCCCATCGCCTCGAACACCTTGGCGCCGGCCTGGTCCTGGTGTTCCTGGCTGCCCAGTTCGATTTCCAGCATGTGCCGCATCGACTCGGGTTCGACGCCATCGACCAGCAGTTGCAGGCCCTTGCGCAGGAACGGGTCCTGCTGCGCTTCCACCTGCGATTCCAGGCCCAGCAGGCCCTGGCGGCGGGCGATGTTGCTCCACTCGACGATCTGCTGGATCAACTCGCGGCGGTCGCTGTGCGGCGGGCGCACGACCCAGCGCACGATCTTGAACGCGTGCTTGAACACTGCCGGCGAGGTGTGCAGCAGGATCGCGGCGATGGTGCCGACGATGACGATCACGAACGCCGCAGGCGACCACAACGACGCCAGGCCGGCGCCCTTGAGGATGCTGCCACCGACCAGCGAGGCCAGGGCGAGAAAGAGTCCAATGAGGCTGAGTCTATCCATGGTTCCGGTATCGGCGTGTATGAATGGGACTTGAGACACCGGGAGATCGCGTACAGACGGTAGTCACAGTTTTCGGGCCGCCGGGCAGGGCCCGGCGGGGTTCATCGCAGGCCATCCACATCCAGGATCAGCGCCATGCGACCATCGCCGATCAAGGTTGCACCGGCGTAACCGCGCAGGCCGCGCAGGGCTTTGGGCAGCGGCTTGATCACCACTTCCTCGCGCCCGCGAACCTGGTCCACGACCAGGCCGAAGCGGGCCTCGCCAGCCTGCAGTACCACGATGGTCAGCAGGGTCGAGGCGGCCGGCGTCACATCCAGCCACTGGCGCAGATCGACCAGCGGCAGGGTATGCGAGCGCCGGTCGAGCACGGCACGGCCATCGAACCAGCCCAGCGAGGTGCGCGGCGCATGCAGCACTTCCATCACGCGCGCCAGCGGCAGCGCGTAGACGTCCTCGCCGGCCTGCACCAGCAGGGTCGGCAGGATCGCCAGGGTCAGCGGCACGCGGATCAGGAAGCGGCTGCCACGGCCCAGTTCCGACTGGATCTGGATCTGGCCGCTCAGTTCGCGGATGCGCGACTGCACCACGTCCATGCCGACGCCACGGCCGGAGATATCGGTGACCTGCTGCTTGGTCGAGAAGCCGGGCAGGAACACCAGGTGCAGGCATTCCTCACTGCTCAGGCGGGCTGCGGCTTCCGGATCGATCAGGCCCTTCTCGCGTGCCTTCGCACGCAGCTTTTCCGGGTCGATGCCGGCGCCATCGTCCTGCACTTCGATGCTGACATAGTCGCCTTCCTGCTGGGCCGACAGCCGCACATGGCCCATCCGCGGCTTGCCCTGCGCTTCGCGCAGGTCGGGCATTTCCACGCCGTGGTCGATGGCGTTGCGGACCAGGTGCACCAGCGGGTCGGCCAAGGCCTCGACCAGGTTGCGGTCGAGCTCGGTCTCGGCGCCGATCAGCTCCAGATCCACTTCCTTCTTCAGTGATCGGGCGACGTCGCGGGCCACCTTGGGGAAGCGCGAGAACACTTTGCCGACCGGCTGCATGCGGGTACGCATCACTGCCGACTGCAGGCGGGCCGTGGCGATGTCCAGGGTGGAGACCGCGCGGTCCAGCTC
>NZ_JASJSU010000026.1:31086-50399 GCF_030237045.1 Stenotrophomonas maltophilia group sp. Smal17 | reverse complement strand
ACGGCGTCCCCGCACTCCGACACCGCCCCGCCTTCCCACGGATAGCCCGCTTTTGATGTTGATGTTGATGTTGCTGTTGCCGTTGCTTCTGCGGGTGCAGGGCGCCGCCCTGCCGAACCCAACCGACTTCCGCCACTTGCGGTGGCAGCGGCTGCCCACTAGCCTTCGGCCGTCGTTCACCACCCAAGGACCGCCCGTGAAACACCGCCATCTCCTGCTGGCCTCGGCTATCGCCGCCGCCACGCTGGCCCTGGTCGCCTGCAAGAAGGAACCGTCGCCCGGCACCGAGACCGCCAGCCCCAGCGCGCCGGCCGGCGAAACCGCCGACCAGTTCGTGGCCCGCATCAATGCCGAATTCAAGGCCTCCTACCCGGAGATGACCTCGGCACAGTGGCTGTCCTCCACCTACATCAACAGTGACTCCGAGCGCATCGCGGCCAAGGCCAACGAGCGCTCGCTGACCCAGCTCAACAGCTGGATCGAGCAGGCCGCCAAGTTCGAAGGCAAGCCGATGAGCGAGGACAGCAAGCGCGCCATCCACCTGCTGAAGCTGATGTCCTCGATGCCGGCGCCGCGCGACCCGGCCAAGCTGGCTGAGCTGACCCAGATCGCCACCCGCATGGAGGGCAGCTACGGGGCCGGCAAGTACTGCACCGATGCCAACGATCCGAACTCCTGTCGCCAGCTGGGCGAACTGGAGCAGGTGCTGGCGCGCAGCCGCGACTACGACAAGCAGCTCGATGCCTGGCAGGGCTGGCACAGCACCACCAAGAGCATGCGCGGCGATTACCAGAAGTTTGTCGGCCTGGTGAACGAAGGTGCCAAGGGCATGGGCTTCACCGATGCCGGGCAGATGTGGCGCAGCGGCTACGACATGCCGCCGGAGCAGATCGGCCCGGAAACCGACCGCCTGTGGGAACAGGTCAAGCCGATGTACGAGCAGCTGCACTGCTACGCACGCGGCAAGCTGGACAAGACCTATGGCAAGGACAAGGCGGAAGTGGGCAATGGCCTGATCGCCGCGCACCTGCTGGGCAACATGTGGCAGCAGGACTGGTCGAACCTGTGGGACCAGCTGGAACCCTACCCGGGTGCCGGCAGCCTGGACATCACCGCAGCGCTTGAAAAGCAGTACCAGAGCAACCTGAGCGCAGCGCTGGCCAAGGCTGGCAAGGACGCCAACGTGGCCGCCCAGTACAAGGCGCAGCGCGAGGCCGAACTGCGTACCGCCAGGCAGATGACCGAGCGCGCGCAGGACTTCTACGTGTCGCTGGGCATGCCCTCGCTGCCGCAGTCGTACTGGGAAAAGACCCAGTTCATCAAGCCCGATGACCGCGACGTGGTCTGCCACGCCAGCGCCTGGGACATGAACATGGAAGGCGATGTGCGCACCAAGATGTGCATCAAGCCGAACGAAGAGAACTTCACCACCATCTACCACGAGCTGGGCCACATCTATTACGACCTGGCCTACAACCCGCTGCCGCCGCTGTTCCAGGGCGGTGCCAACGATGGCTTCCATGAAGCGATCGGCGACACCATCGTGCTGGCGATGACCCCCAAGTACCTCAGCTCGATCGGCCTGGTCGATGCGCCGACCGAGAGTCGTGAGGCAGTCATCAACAACCAGATGCGCATGGCGCTGTCGGGCGTGTCGTTCCTGCCGTTCGGGCTGATGATCGACCGCTGGCGCTGGGGCGTGTTCGACGGTTCGATCACCGCCGACAACTACAACAAGGCGTGGTGGGACCTGAAGGCCAAGTACCAGGGCGTGGCCCCGGCCAGCAGCCGTGGCGAAGAGTTCTTCGACCCGGGCGCGAAGTACCACGTGCCGGGCAACACCCCGTACACCCGCTACTTCCTGGCGCGCATCCTGCAGTTCCAGTTCTACAAGGGCCTGTGCGATGCGGCCGGTTACAAGGGCTCGCTGCATGAGTGCACCTTCTACGGCAACAAGGAAGCCGGCCAGAAGTACTGGGCGATGCTGAGCAAGGGTGCCAGCCAGCCGTGGCAGGCCACGCTGAAGGAACTGACCGGCACCGACAAGCTCGATGCCGGCCCGATGATCGAGTACTTCACCCCGGTCAACGAGTGGCTGAAGCAGCAGAACGAAGGCCAGTTGTGCGGCTGGCAGGCCAACGCGGCACCGGCGGCGAAATGAAAGAAGGGGCGGGTCCGCAAGGATCCGCCCCTTTGCCGTGTTGTAGAGCCGAGCATGGCTCGGCTCTACAGGATGTGTGCGATCAGCTGTTCTTCTTCGCCGCCATCGCCGCGGCCAGCTCGGCCTTGAATTCCTCGAAGGTCTGACCCTTCTCCTTCGCTTCGGCCTGCGCGGCATCGCGCAGCGCATCGGAGTACATCAGGCGCACCGGCGTGCCGTTGCGCTCGTGCAGTTCACCGGCCTGCATGATCAGCGCCAGCACCTGCGCAGCACTCTCGCTGTGGCCAGCGATGCGGCCGTCCATGCCCAGCACCCATTCGCCGTCACGGCGCACGACCCCGGCCAGCAGTGTGCGCTGCGCGTCGCGCAGTTCGGCATGCGGCTCCACCGGCGAGGCCTGGGCTGCAGCCTTGTTGGCGGCCTGCTTTTCCTGGCGACGGCGCTGGTCGCGGCGGGTCTTGGAGCTGGTGGACATGGTGCGGTACCGCGGCGAGGGGGGCGCAAGGATAGCGCACCCCGCCCGCCGGGCCACTTCACGCACGTTCAATCCCGCACGATCAGTCCAGTACTTTGCCGTGCCGCCAGTAGCCCATGAAGGTGATCGCGCGGCGGTCCAGCCCGCAGTCGCGGACCAGATACCGGCGGATCGCCATCACCGCCCCGGCCTCGCCCGCCACCCATGCGTACAGCGGCCCGGCCACGCTGGCATCGGCCTGCTCCCAGAGGATCTGCGCATCGACGTCGATCTCCTCCAGCTCATCGCCGGCGGCCACGCTCGAGGCCGCTGCCAGGCGTTCCTGCACCGCCTGCAGCAGGGGCTGGCCGTAGGCCGCCTGCCCGCGCGGCAGCCAGACCAGTTCGGCGCTGGCCGGCGCGGTCAACGGCACCGCATCACCGGCCTGGGCGACTTCCAGCAGGGCCAGCGTGCGTGGCGGGTCCGCCAGCGCGGCCAGTTCCTCCAGGATCCCGGCCACGGCCGGCAACGCGGTCTCGTCGGCCACCAGCAGCACCTGCCCCACACCGGCCGGCGGCTTCCATTCCCAGCCTTCGCTGCTGTCGGCGCAGTCGGCATCCGGAGCGAGCAGCACCACACGGTCGCCCGGGCGTGCATGCATGGCCCAGCGCGAGGCGGGCCCGGTCACGCCGTGGATGACGAAATCGACGTCGACCTCGCCCTGCTCAGCGCGCAGCTGGCGGATGGTGTAGGTGCGCATCGGAGGGCGCTGGTCATCAGGCAGGGCCCGGTAGCGCGGGTACCAGTCCTCGCCGCTGGGGACCTGCGGAAGGTCCTGGCCGGGCAAGGGGAAGAACACCTTGATCCGCTGGTCCGGGCCTTCGGTCTTCATCCGTGCCACGTCGGCACCGGTGAACACCATGCGGTCCAGCGAAGGGGAAAGCACGCGGCGCTCTTTCAGCGCCACCTCGAACAGGCGGTAGGTCTGCTGCGCAGCCATGGGGGAACCTCATGCAACGACATTGGATCGGCTGGCTGTCGTGCACCCCTGCACCGGCTGGCTGGAGTCCCCAGCCTAATCCGGTGGTGTTCCGTCGCAAGGGTTGCAGGCATCGCGCCCCGCCCTACCCCTGCGCGCTGCTCAATGGCCCGTGCAGGCTGCCTGCGCCACGCGTTCACGCTGGTGTTCCCAGTACCAGAACACGAAACCGAGGGCAAAAAAGGCGGCCTGGCCCAGTGCCAGGTGCAACGGGCTGGCACTGAGCAGCGGCGATACCACGCCCGCCACCACGGTGCTGATCATCAGCTGCGCAAAGGCCTGCAGCGAAGACGCCAGGCCACGCTGATGCGGGTACATGTCCAGCACCGCCAGCGCCAGGATCGGGAAGATCAGCGCCATGCCCATGCCGCCCAGGAAAATCGGCATCACCGCCCACGGCAGCACGAACTGCGGCGCCAGTGCCACGTAGCCGACGTTCAGCAGTGCCGACAATGCGCAAAGCGCGAAACCGATGGCGACCTGGCGGGTGGGCGTGGTGTGCCCGGCCATGCGCCCGGACAGGAACGAGCCGGTGGTCATGCCGCCGATGGTCGGAATGAACAGCCAGGCGAATCCGCCCTCGCCCAGATGCAGATGCTGCATCACGAACACCGGCGCCGAGGAGATGTACAGGAAGATGCCGCCGAAGCCGATGCTGCCGGCCAGCGCCAGGCGCAGGAAACGTGGATTGAAGCCGATGCGCACGTAGTCGCGCATCAGCACCCGCGGCGACAGCGGCACCCGCGCCTCGACCGGATGCGTTTCCGGCAGGAAGCGTGCGGTGGCCGCCAGCAGCACCAGTGCGAACACCACCAGGAACCAGAAGATCAGCGGCCAACCCGCGCCACTGAGCAGGATCCAGCCGCCGATGATCGGCGCGATCGCCGGGGCGATGCCGAACAGCATCGACACCTGGCTCATCAGCCGCTGCGCGTCATGCCCGTGGTAGAGATCGCGGATCACCGCGCGGCCGACGATCATGCCGACACCCGCCGACAGGCCCTGCAGCGCGCGGAACGCCAGCAGCGTGGTCAGGTCGGTGGACAGCGCGCAGCCGACCGAGGCGCCGACAAACACCACCAGGCCGCCGAGGATCACCCGCTTGCGGCCCCAGGCATCGGACAGCGGGCCGTGCGCCAGGCTCATCAGGCCGTAGAACAGCAGGTACACGCTGATGGTCTGCTGCACCGCCACCTCGTCCACCGCCAGGCGCTGGGCCAGCTGCGGGAAGGCCGGGAAGATGGTGTCGATCGAGAACGGACCGAACATGGCCAGGCCGGCGAGCAGCAGGGCCATGCGGCGGGTGGAAGGAGCAACAGCGGCGGTCATGGGGAAGGCGTCCGGCAGGGCCATGCGTGGCACGCACGGCGGGCGCCGGTCCCCCTGCAGCAGGGACGGCGCCAGATGAATTCGGGTATCCGCTCATCATAGGTGGGGATTGCGCCCGATGCCATGCAGCAGTGCACAAAACGCACGGACGGGCCATCGGCCATTCAGGCGCGGCCGCACCCGCCGGGGGCGGCCCACGGGCCCGCGACGGGCTATAATCGGCAGGCAACACGGTGGGAGAAGCGGAACACCGCTGCCGAAGGCGCAACGCCCGTAATCGCTCAGGCCCGATACCACCCGTAACACAACTCTGGAGAGACCGGTTCGATCCGGCGCCGAAGGGGCACGAAGCTGCGGCCAGCCGCACTTCCAAACTCTCAGGCAAAAGGACAGAGGGGCGCCCCGCAGACCGCCGACCGGCGGCTTGTGCCCGTGCGTGTGCCCTTTCCTGACGGATCCTTCGCCATGTCCCAGAACACCCCTTCCCTGCGTGAGCTCGAGCACCATTCCGCGTTCGTCGAGCGCCACATCGGCCCCAACGATGCCGAGATCGCGCAGATGCTCGACGTCGTCGGCCACGCGTCGCTGGATGCGATGACCGATGCCATCGTGCCGGCCAAGATCAAGTCGCCCGCACCGCTGGCACTGCCGGAATCGATGACCGAAGTGCAGGCACTGGCGAAGATCCGTGCGATCGCCGACAAGAACACCGTGCTGCGCAGCTTCATCGGCCAGGGCTACTACGGTACCCACACGCCGAACGTGATCCTGCGCAACATCCTGGAAAACCCGGCCTGGTACACCGCCTACACCCCGTACCAGGCGGAAATCTCGCAGGGCCGCATGGAAGCGCTGATCAACTTCCAGACCCTGTGCGCCGACCTGACCGGCATGGAAATCGCCAACGCCTCGCTGCTGGACGAAGCCACCGCCGCCGCTGAAGCGATGACCCTGGCCAAGCGTTCGGCCAAGTCGAAGTCGGACACCTTCTTCGTGCACGACGCCGTGCACCCGCAGACGCTGGAACTGCTGCGCACCCGCGCCGAGCCCATGGGCATCGTGCTGCGCGTCGGCACCCCGGCCGAGGCACTGGAAGCGGAAGCCTTCGGCCTGCTGCTGCAGTACCCGGACACCTTCGGCCAGGTCGGCGACTACAAGGCGCTGGTCGATGCCGTGCACGCACGCGGCGGCCTGGTCGCCGTGGCCACCGACCTGCTGGCGCTGACCCTGCTGGCCGCCCCGGGCGAATGGGGTGCGGATATCGTGGTCGGCAACAGCCAGCGTTTCGGCGTGCCGTTCGGCTTCGGTGGCCCGCACGCTGCCTTCATGGCCTGCCGTGATGCCTACAAGCGTTCGATGCCGGGCCGCCTGATCGGCGTCTCGGTCGATGCGCAGGGCAACCCGGCCTATCGCCTGACCCTGCAGACCCGCGAGCAGCACATCCGCCGCGAGAAGGCCACCTCCAACATCTGCACCGCGCAGGTGCTGCTGGCGGTGATGGCGTCGATGTACGCCGTCTACCACGGCCCGGACGGCCTGACCCGCATCGCCCGCCGCACCCACCGCCTGGCCTCGATCCTGGCCGCGGCGCTGCGCACGGCCGGCGTGCAGGTCGGTGGCGACTTCTTCGACACCCTGCATGTCACCGGCGTGCACGCCGATGAGATCCACGCCAAGGCCCGCGCCGCCGGTTACAACCTGCGCGCGATCGACAGCGACTCGGTCGGCATCAGCCTGGACGAAACCGCTACCCGCGCCGATGTGGTGGCGCTGGCTGCCGTGTTCGGTGCGCAGGCCGATGTCGACGCACTGGATGCCAGCACCGCCGATGCGCTGCCGGCCGGCCTGCAGCGCCAGTCCGCGTTCCTGACCCACCCGGTGTTCAATACCCATCACAGCGAGCACGAGCTGCTGCGCTACCTGCGTTCGCTGGCCGACAAGGACCTGGCGATGGATCGCACGATGATCCCGCTGGGCTCGTGCACGATGAAGCTCAACGCCACCGCCGAGATGATTCCGGTGACCTGGCCGGAGTTCTCGCAGATCCATCCGCTGGTGCCGGCCGACCAGGCGCTGGGCTACAAGGAACTGATCGATACGCTGGAAGCGATGCTGGTGGAGTGCACCGGCTACGACGCGGTCAGCCTGCAGCCGAACTCCGGCGCGCAGGGCGAATACGCCGGCCTGCTGGCGATCCGCGCCTACCACCGCTCGCGCGGCGAAGGTCATCGCGATATCTGCCTGATTCCGGACTCGGCGCATGGCACCAACCCTGCCTCGGCGCAGATGTGCGGCATGAAGGTGGTGGTGACCAAGACCGACGCCAACGGCAACGTCGATGTCGAAGACATCCGCCTCAACGCCGAGAAGTACAGCGACCGCCTGGCCGCGATCATGATGACCTACCCGTCCACGCACGGCGTGTTCGAGGAAGAGGTGGTGGAGATCTGCGAGATCATCCACAAGCACGGCGGCCAGGTGTACACCGACGGTGCCAACATGAACGCGCTGGTCGGCGTGGCCAAGCCGGGCAAGTGGGGTTCGGACGTTTCGCACCTGAACCTGCACAAGACCTTCTGCATCCCGCACGGCGGTGGCGGCCCGGGCGTCGGCCCGTGCGCGGTCAAGGAGCACCTGGCCCCGTTCCTGCCGGGCAAGCTGGGTGACCACGGCCCGGTCGGCATGGTCAGCGCGGCCAGCTTCGGCAGCGCCTCGATCCTGCCGATCAGCTGGATGTACATCGCCATGATGGGCAGCGAAGGCCTGCGCAAGGCCACCCAGGTCGCGCAGCTCAACGCCAACTACATCGCCAAGCGCCTGGCCCCGCACTTCAAGACCCTGTACACCGGCCGCAACGGCCTGGTGGCGCACGAGTGCATCCTCGACGTGCGTCCGCTGGAAAAGACCAGCGGCATCGGTGCCGAGGACGTGGCCAAGCGCCTGATCGACTTCGGCTTCCACGCCCCGACCCTGAGCTTCCCGGTGGCCGGCACGCTGATGGTCGAACCGACCGAGAGCGAATCGCTGCACGAACTGGATCGCTTCATCAACGCGATGATCCAGATCCGCGAGGAAATCAGCGCGATCGAAGACGGCCGCCTGGACCGCGAGGACAACCCGCTGAAGAACGCACCGCACACTGCCACCGCAGTGACCGCCAGCGAGTGGACCCACGCCTACCCGCGCGAACTGGCCGCCTTCCCGCTGGCCAGCCTGAAGCAGAGCAAGTACTGGCCGCCGGTAGCGCGCGTCGACAACGTGTACGGCGACAAGAACGTGATGTGTGCCTGCATCCCGGTCGATGCCTACAAGGACGATGAAGTCGAGGCTTGATTCCTCACTACATCGGTAAAGAAAACGGCCCGCGCAAGCGGGCCGTTTTCATAAGGGCGTGTGGACCTAGGTCCACACCCACAATAATCCCATCACGGGTCAGGCATCTGCCCCAGGCTCAACTGCCAGGACACGCCGAAGCGGTCCTGCACCCATCCGTAGCGGTTGCTGAAATCGTAGTCGCCCACCGGCATCAGCCAATGACCGCCCTCGCCCAGCACCCGCGCCGCGCGCTCGAACTGCTCGGCGCCGGAGCACTCCACGAACAGCGAGATGGACGGGGTGAAGGTGAAACCGTGCACATCGAGGCTGTCGAAGCACAGGTAGTGGGTGCCGCCGAGCAGGAAGATGGCCTGGCGGACCTGGCCGGGCACGCCGGCACCGGGCCCCTCCGGGTGGCGTTGCAGCGCCAGCAGCCGGAAATCGGCAAAGGCCTCGGCATACAGGGCCAGGGCGGCTTCGGCCTGGCCGGTGAACATCAGGAACGGACGGCTGCGCAGCATGCGGAACTCCTGTTCGACGGGCCGGTAACGGCCCACGCGATCAGCATCGCACGCCGGATGTGCAGCCCCCGTGGTAGTGCCGGCCGCTGGCCGGCAGCTTCATCACGCCTCGCGCATCCGCCGCGCAATGGCGCTGCCAGCGGCGATGGTGGCGGTCAGTGCCACCATCGACAGGAACTGCAGGCGGGTATGCGATTCGCTCAGCAGCAGGCCGAAGATCAGCGCCAGGATCGCCAGCGCGCAGCAGGTCAGCCACGGGAAGCCGGCCATGCGGAACGGCAGGCGCGTGCCCAGGCGATCCGCGCGGCGGCGCAGCACCAGCTGCGAGACCAGCGACAGCGTCCACACCAGCAGGCAGGTGGAACCAACGATGTTCAGCAGCACCGGCAGTACCCGGTCCGGGAACAGCAGTTCCATCACCGTGGCGGCGAAACCGAACAGCACGCTGGCCAGCACGGCGACCACCGGCACCTGGCGCGGATCGGTCCAGCCGAGCACGGCCGGGGCTTCGCGGCGCTGCGCCAGCGAATACATCATGCGCGAGGCACCGTAGAGGTTGGCATTGAGCGCCGACAGCAGCGCGATCACCGCGATCAGGGTGATGGCGGTGCCCGCACCCGGAATACGGGCGATATCCAGCACCGCCGCGAACGGTGACTTCAGCGCTTCGCTGGTCCACGGCACCACGGCGATGATCACGCTCAGCGAGCCGATGTAGAACACCAGGATGCGCCAGGCCACGGTGCGGATGGCACGGGCGATGCTGCGCTCGGGGTCTTCGGTTTCAGCAGCCGCAACGGCCACGATCTCGGTGCCGCCGAAGGCGAACACCACCACCAGCAGGGCCGCACCGATACCGGCCAGGCCCTTTGGTGCGAAGCCGCCATGCTCGGTGAAGTTGCTCAGGCCCGGTGAGGTCACCTGCGGCAGCCAGCCCATCAGCAGCGCCACGCCGATGGCAATGAACGCCAGGATCGCCACCACCTTGAGGATGGCGAACCAGAACTCGAATTCGCCGAAGTTCTTCACCCCGAGCAGGTTGATCGCGGTGAAGAACAGCATGAACGCCAGCGCCGCCATCGGTACCGGTATTGATGGCCAGACCGTGGCCAGCAGGCCGGCCGCACCTACCGCCTCGGCGGCGATCACGATCACCAGCTGCACCCACCACAGCCAGCCGACGGTGGCACCGGCCGTGGCGCCCATGGCGTCGGCGGCGTACACCGAGAACGCACCGCTGGTCGGCTTGGCCGCCGCCATCTCGCCCAGCGCGTTCATCACGATGATCACCAGCGCGCCGGCCACCAGGTAGGACACCAGCACCGCCGGACCGGCCGCCTGCACACCCACGCCCGAACCGAGGAACAATCCCGCACCGATGGCGCTGCCCAGGCCCATCATGATCAGCTGGCGGGGCTTGAGCGAATGTCCGAGGCGGGACGGCGAAGCGGTCGGAATCGAATTGGGCATCGGCGGGGCTGGCGGCGGGCTACAGGGGCGACACCTTACCCTGTCCCATGCCCGTGGGGATAGGCACAGCGCAGCAGGCGTCTCAGGCCAGGGCCGGCTCGCCGACGTTCCCACCGATTCGGGCCCGATAGGCACGCGGTGAGAAACCGGTTTCAGCCTTGAATTTGCGGGTGAACGCACTCTGGTCGCTGAAACCGCAGGCCTGGCCGATGCAGGCGATGCTGTCGTCGCCATGCAGCAGGTGCATGGCCATCTGGATCCGCAGCCGGGTCAGCACCTGCTGCGGGGTCATTTGGAACACCTTGCGGAAGCTGCGCTCCAGCTTGGACAGCGAGAAGCCGGTGATGTCCAGCAGGGTCTGCATGCGCACGTTCTCGGCGTAATGCGCATTGAGGTGGGCCAGGGCCAGCCGCAGCTGCTCGTACTGGGTGCCGAGGCTGTCCTTCTGGCCGAGGTCGCGGGAAATGCCGATCAGACCCTCGATGGCCCCATCGACCAGCAGCGGGCGCTTGCAGGTCAGGCACCAGCCCGGTTCGCGGTTGGCGAACAGGTGCAGCTCCATCAGGTTCTCGATCACCTCGCCGGACAGCACGCGGGCGTCCTGGTCGACGTAGTCCGCACTGAGCCCGGTCGGATAGATCTCGGCCGCGGTGCGCCCGATCACATCCTTGCGCGCGCGCAGGCCCAGCCGCCGCAGCATGGTCTGGTTGACGTGGGTGTAACGCCCCTGGCGGTCCTTGATGAAGAACAGCACATCCGGAATGGCGTCGAACAGGGCTTCGATGTCGGCGGGCTCGACTCGCATGCGGCAAGCATAGCCGAGGCGGCCTTGCCGGTGCGATCACCCTTGCGGGACTTGCGCTTAACGCCGCCAGGGGCACCGTGGGGGCCAGCCCCCACCGGAGACCCTGCCATGCCCCGTGGTGACAAGTCCGCCTATACCGACAAGCAGAAGCGCCAGGCCGAGCACATCGAAGAGAGCGAACGCCAGCGCGGTGCCAGCGAAGGCACGGCCGAGCGCATCGCCTGGGCCACGGTGAACAAGCAGGATGGGGGTGGCAAGCGCAGCGGCAGCGCGCGCAAGAGTGCCGGGAAGACTGCCAGCAAGGCACCGGCAAAGAAATCGGCCACGACGTCGGCAGCCAGGAAGACGCCTGCGCGCAAGACCGCGGCTAAGAAAGCGCCTGCGAAGAAGACCGCCGCCAGGAAGACGACTGCCAGCAAGGCCACAACGAAGAAGACCGCCGCAAAGAAGGCTCCCGCTCGCAAGGCAGCGGCAAAGAAGGCCAGCACCGCTGCTTCACGCAGTGCCTCCGCGAAGAAGGCAGCCAAGACCCGTGCCGCGAAGAAGAGTGTGCGCAAAGCGGCGGCGAAGAAGGCGGCGCGCACCCGCGCCAGTGGCTGATCACGATCCATCCACTGAAACGCGGCCGCAGTGCCCTGCGGCCGCACATTTCCAACGGAAGTGACCTGCTCAGGCCGCGCGACGCGGCATGGCGGAAGCTGCTGCGCCTTCCACCTTGAACACCGACACCGAGGTGGTCAGCGCATGTGCCTGTTCTTCCAGCGCACGGCTAGCAGCGGTGGCTTCCTCCACCAGCGCGGCGTTCTGCTGGGTGACCTGGTCCATCTGCACCACCACCTGGTTGACTTGCTCGATACCGGCTGCCTGTTCCTTGCTGGCCGCTGCGATGTCGCTCATCAACTGCGTGGTGCGCGAACTGGCCTGGGCCACACGCGCGATCGCAGCTTCCGATTCCACGGTCACCGCCAGGCCACTCTTCACCTTGGCGGCAGCATCTTCGATCAGTTCCTTGATCTCCTTGGCGGCGACACCGGCACGCTGCGCGAGCGTGCGCACTTCACTGGCGACCACGGCAAAACCACGGCCCTGCTCGCCCGCACGTGCGGCTTCCACCGCCGCGTTCAACGCGAGGATGTTGGTCTGGAAGGCAATGCCGTCGATCACCGTGGAGATTTCCGAGATGCGGGCCGACGACTGGTCGATCTCGCCCATCACCGACGCCATCTGTGCCATCGCCTGTTCGGTCTCGCGCACCGCAGCACCGGCGGCGTGTGCTTCGCTGTCGGCCTGGCGGGCCAGCTCGGCATTCTGGCGCACGGTCGAGGTCAGTTCCTCCATCGAGGCGGCAGCTTCTTCCAGATTGGCCGCCTGCTGCTCGGTGCGGCGCGACAGGTCGTTGTTGCCGGCGGCCAGTTCCTGCGCCGCGTTGTTGATGCTGTCGGCCGCCACCTGGATGCCGCGCACGATGCCGGTCAGTTGCGCGGTGGTGGTGTTGGCGTCGTCGCGCATGCGCGCGAACACGCCGTCGTACTCGCCGTCCATGCGTGCGGTCAGGTCGCCATGCGAGATCGCGCGCAGCACGTCGGAGACATCGGCGATGCTGGCCTGCGAACTGGCCATCATGCCGTTGAGGTGCTCGACCATCGCCTTGAACTGGTACTGGAACGCAGCAGCATCGCCGCGCATGCTGAAATCACCCGCGCGCGCGGCACGGGCCAGCTCATCGATCTGCGCGTTGATCGCCATCAGGCTCTGCTTCACCGCAGCCAGGGTGCGGGTCAGCGCGCCCTTCTCGCCCGGGTAGTCCGGCAGGTCACGGCTGAGGTCGCCGATGGCGTAACGCTGCATCACCTCGGCCATCAGCAGTTCCACCTGCACGTGCGATTCGACCAGGCTGTTGGTGGCCTGCACCATGCGGCCGAAGTCACCCGGGAACGCGCTGGCATCCATGCGATAGCGGATCGCGCCCGCCTCATGCTGCTCGGCCATCTGCAGCTGTGCGCCGATCGCGGCCTGCACGCTCTGCCGCACACTGGCCATCGCCTGGCCCAGCTGGGTCAATTCGTCACGACCGCCAAGCCGGAATTCCTGATCCAGCTCGCCCTTGGCCAGGCGCTCGGCCAGGTTCACTGCGCGCGCCAGCGGACCGGTCAGGCTGCGGCCGATCATCACCGAGGCAGCAATGCCAACCAGCAATGCAACGCCGCCCAGCACCAGCAGCTGCAGCAGGCTGCGCTCGCCCAGGCGGATCGCCTCGGCAGCGGCATCGCGGCTTTCCTTCTCTTCGAAGTCCACACCGTCGGACAGCGCCTTGTTCCAGCCATTGGCCGCTTCCTGCACCGGGCCCAGGGTCAGCGCCACGGCGCCAGGGTAATCGCCCTGCTCCATCAGCTCGCTGGTCTGCTTGTTGAGCGGGCGGGCGATGGCGCGCTTGGCTGCAATGGTTTCAGCAATGGCCTTGCCGTCGGCGTCGCTGGGCAGCGCCTGATAGGCGGACCAGCTGGCCTCGTAGCGCTTGACCAGATCGGCAATGCGCTGCTCGTCGTGGCCACGGTCGTCGCCCTGGCGGATCAGCATCTCGCGGCGCACCACCATCATCTGGTTGTTGGCATCGAGCATCTGCGACAGCAGCCGCACCTTGGCCACGCTGACATCGACCACCTGCTGCATCGCGCGCTTCTGCACGACGCTGGCGGTGGCGCCGGTGGCCACCACGGCGGCAACCAGCAGCAACAACAGGCCAAAGCCCAGCCCAAGACGCCAGGCGACCCTGACATTCCTCAAGTAGTTCATCGGTACATCCAAAACGGGGGGATGCGCCCGTATCGGCCGCGCCGCCGGCATTCTTGATCGCCAACACGCACGGGCGTCGGCAGCCGTTCACCTTGGTGATGCCACGCACGGCGCTTCTGCGACAAGGGCCCAGGCCACGCCGGGGCTGCCCCGCTCATGCCGGCATCAGGTCGCTTTCACGGGGGCTGCGCAGCCTCTCCGGGCAGGGTAGAGCTGCCATCTGCCGGAGTCCTCCATGCCCGTACACCGCCCCGCCCTGCTCGCCCTGTCCTTGCTGATCTCGCCCGCCTTCGCGCAGGTGCCGCCGCCGGCCCAGCTACCGGAGCCCATCGCCGAGAAGGCAGGACCGGACATCGCGGCCCGCTCGCCGCTGCACGCGCAGGTACTGCTGGACCGGGCCAATTTCTCGCCCGGCCAGATTGACGGCGAGGTCGGCAGCAACCAGCGCCGCGCGGTGTCCGGCTTCCAGGCCGCGCATGGCCTGACGGTGACCGGCGAGCTGGACGATGCCACCTGGAAGGCACTGCAGGCCGATGCCAACGCGCCACTGGCCAGCTACACGCTGACCGCCGAGGACGTGGCAGGTCCGTTTCAGCCGGTGCCGAAGGGCCCCGCCGCACAGGCCAAGCTGAAGGCGCTGGGTTACGGCAGCGTGGAAGAATCACTGGGCGAACGCTTCCATGCCTCGCCCGAACTGCTGAAGGTATTGAACCCCGGCGTCGACCTGGGCAAGGCCGGCAACCGCATCCAGGTGCCGAACATCGCCCCCGCCCCGCTGCCGAAGGCCGCCAAAGTGGTGGTCGACAAATCCGATTCCACGCTGCAGCTGCTGGATGCGCAGGGCAAGGTGATTGCGCAGGTGCCGGTGTCCTCGGGCAGCCAGCATGACCCGCTGCCGATCGGTGAATGGAAGATCCTCGGCGTGTATCGCGATCCGCCCTTCCACTACAACCCGAAGCTGTTCTGGGATGCGCGCAAGGGCGAGAAGAAGGCCACGCTGCCGCCGGGCCCGAACAATCCCGTGGGCCGGGTCTGGATCGATCTGTCCAAGCCGCACTATGGCCTGCACGGCACGCCCGAGCCCGGCCACGTGGGCAAGACCGAATCGCATGGCTGCGTGCGCATGACCAACTGGGATGCGCTGCGCGTAGCCGATGCCGTGGATACCTCCGTTCCCGTCGTGATGCAGGAGTGATGCGATGCGCCTTTCGCAGCTGATCGTGCTGGGCGTGCTGCTGGGCCTGGGTGCTGGCTGGTGGCTGCGCCGGGATGTGGCTCAGCCGGTGGCCGTTGCCCAGCCTGCCCCGCAACCCACAGTGGCTGCAACGCCGGTGAAGGCGCCAGCAGCTCCGCAGGTGGATGCAGCGCCTTCCGCATCGGTGGCACCGTCGGCCAGCGCGAGCGGCACGCCAACCGGCCTGTTGCTGCCCGTACAGGGCATCGAAGCCTCGCAGCTGCGCGACACCTTCACCGATGCACGCAGCGAAGGGCGCGTACACGATGCCATCGACATCATGGCCGACGCCGGTACGCCGGTGCTGGCCGTGGCTGATGGCACCGTGGAAAAGCTGTTCGACAGCGAGCGCGGCGGCCTGACGATCTACCAGTTCGAACACAGCGGACGCTGGTGCTACTACTACGCCCACCTGCAACGCTATGCCGATGGGCTGGCGGAAAAGAAGGTGATCAAGCGCGGGGAAGTGATCGGCTACGTCGGCAGCACCGGCAATGCCAGCGCCGAGGCCCCGCACCTGCATTTCGAGGTGCACGTGCTGGGCCCGGAGAAGCAATGGTGGAAAGGCGAGTCGATCAATCCATACCCGCTGCTGCGGGCGGGAGGCTAGCGCGTCTGCCGCGTGGCAGAGCCAGTCGCAGTGATGCCCGATTTGGGCACGATCCTACCCAATTTGGCTATCTGGCAAGTGCACTGCCGGGCATGGCCCGGCGCTACCGGGCTCTGGAGAACGGCGCCGCCAGCGCCGCAGCGCGATGCTGGCAGCCGCCAGCCCGCCGCCGGCAATCAGCAACAGCAGTGCCACGGGCTGCCAGAAGAAGAACGGCCACAGCCAGAGGTAGTCCAGGTCGGTCAGCTTCAGCACGTCCATCGGCGGCAGCAGATCCACCGAGGCCGCACGGCCGGCCAGCGCCGGGTCGACCGCCAGCACGGTCAGCCGCAGCCAGGAACGGCCACGCGGCAGTGCATCACGGCGGCCGTAGCCGAAGTACGAGGCGGCGAAGCGGTCGGGCTCGACCGATTCCAGTGCACGAACGACGTCAGCCGTTGCCGAAGGTGAGCGGGTGTCCGCGCGGAACTCATTGCGATCGGTCGGGGTTTCAGCGCGCAGGCGCAGCTCGGGGTCAACCAAAGGATCGGCGCCGTCATCGGCATAGCGCAGTCGCAGGCGCAGCGGATCGTCGATGAAGCGATAGACCGTGATCTCGGCCGAGGCGCCCGGCTGCAGCACCAGTGGCAGGGTCTGCGTGCGCGAGGCCAGATGGTTGGCGGCTGCACCCAGCAGCAGCACGATGCAGGCCAGCGCCCACAGGCTCCACAGCAGCCACAGGCTCACCCGTGCCACGGTCTCGCCCTTCATGCCGAACTCCCGGTCATCGCGCTGCATCCCTGCTGGCATTGGCCACAACGTAGCGCAGAACTGCACGTGCCTACAGTGCCGGCGTAAAGCAGCGCGTGAACCCACCCGGTACCTCGCCCGATGGCGAGGCCGGGCATCGCACATGCGGAAGGAGTCAGGCCGGCCTGACTTCCCTGCAGACCAGCTCGGCAAGTTCGCGGCAGGCGAAGAACAGCCCTTCCACCACACCTTCGTCCAGGTGCCTGCGCGGCGTCGCCATGGTGGCGCAACGGTTGGCCGCATGCAGCATCTCCACAGCGGTGAGGATGCCCACGGCCGCACGGTCGATCCGCGCCAGGGACTGACGTCGTCCGTCGGACAGTGCCTCCTCCGGCCACAGCATGCCATCGGAGCCTTCGCCATCACGGATGCGGGTGAGGCAGCCCTGGAACGTGCTGAGATCGTCGGCGGGATTGGCGTCGTCGTTGATGGGCTCAACAACATGGAACGGCGGGGTCTTGCGACTGGTCATGGCGTCGGCTTCCGTAGCTGTACTTAACAGCGCCACCGCGCGGAAGCGGGTGGCGGACGGTGCGGGTTGCAAACCGGGATAGATAGTTACCAATGACCGGCGGGTCCGAAGACCCCCACGCACCGCCCGCCATAAAGGCCGACGGATTGCCAGCCGGCACCGCTTCAGGACGGTGCCGGCTGGCAAGCGTAAGTAACACCTATCTCGGGTTTGCACGCCCGGCCACCCTTTTCCGGTGGCGCGCCATGGTGTCTACGCCTGCACGATCGGCTCAATGAGAAAAATCCGAAAATTTCGGCTGAGTCGAGCGCACTCCGGGAATTCTTGCATGCGCGGGGAGTGGCGGATGCGACAGGAATAGGCGCGACCGTGCTGGTAGGCGGGCGAGAGCGACGCGCGGTGACGCAAACAACCCGAACGTCCGAATGCCGCGTGACGTTTATCGCTTACTAGAAGTTGTATGCGGGGATCGTGCAGTAATTACGAAATGCGTGTGGCTTGGGGAAATCTGTCGTGGATGGCCGATTTAGAGTGCCGCAAGCGACATGCTGGTGGCTTCGGTTCTGCCAGCCATGGGCTGGCACTACCGGCGTTGGTGGAGAACCAAAAAAGAAGCGCCGCGACCCTCAGGGAGTCGCGGCGCTCTTTTTCAATTGAACAGCGTTACCACCACGCCGGGCATGGCCCGGCGCTACCGCCCACTCAGGCGAACGGATCCTGCAGGACCATGGTGTGGTCGCGGTCCGGGCCGGTGGAGACGATGCTGATCGGGCAACCGGCCAGTTCTTCCAGCGAACGCAGGTAGGCACGTGCGGCCGGCGGCAGCTCGTCCCAGTTGGTGATGCCGTGGGTGTTCTCGCTCCAGCCCGGGAACTCCAGGTAGACCGGGGTGCAGTCTTCCCAGCCCTGCGCGTCCAGCGGCGCGTACTCGGTGCGCTTGCCGTTGTATTCGTAGGCGATGCAGACCTTCAGCTTTTCCATGCCGTCCAGCACGTCCAGCTTGGTGATGCACAGGCCGCTGATGCCGTTGATGGCCACGGCGCGCTTCAGCGCAACGATGTCCATCCAGCCGCAACGACGCGGGCGACCGGTCGAGGCACCGTACTCGGCGCCGCGGTCACGGATGCCCTGGCCGACTTCGTCGTCCAGTTCGGTCGGGAACGGGCCGCCACCGACGCGGGTGGCATAGGCCTTGGCGATGCCCAGCACGTAGTCGATCGAATCGGCGCCGACGCCCGAACCGGCCAGCGCACCACCGACGGTGGTGTTGGAGCTGGTGACGTACGGGTAGGTGCCGTGGTCGATGTCCAGCAGCGCACCCTGCGCACCTTCGAACAGCACGCGCTTACCCTGCTTGCGCAGGTCGTGCAGGATGCCGGCCACGTCGGACTTCATCGGCTGCACGTACTCGCCGAAGGCCAGTGCTTCGTCGAAGGTCTTCTGGAAGTCGACCGCATCGGTGTTCAGATACTTGGTCAGCACGAAGTTGTGGTAATCCAGCGCGGTGCGCAGCAGTTCTTCCAGCTGCTTCGGATAGTGCAGGTCGGCGATGCGGATGCCGCGGCGCGCCACCTTGTCTTCGTAGGCCGGGCCGATACCACGGCCGGTGGTGCCGATCGCCTTGCCGCCGGCAGCGCGTTCGCGCGCCTGGTCCAGGGCGATGTGGTACGGCATGATCAGCGGCGCGGCCGGGGAGATCTTCAGGCGCGAACGCACTTCCACGCCGGAGGCTTCCAGCTCGGCGATTTCCTTCTGCAGCGCGGCCGGCGAGATCACCACGCCGTTGCCGATCAGGCACAGCGCATCGTCACGCAGGATGCCCGACGGAATCAGGTGCAGGACGGTCTTCTTGCCATTGATGACCAGGGTGTGGCCGGCATTGTGGCCGCCCTGGAAGCGCACCACGGCGCCGATTTCCTCGGTGAGCAGATCAACGATCTTGCCCTTGCCTTCATCGCCCCACTGGGCACCCAACACTACGACAGACTGACCCATGACGGGCTCCTCGATTTGTTGCGGCCATCGGGGCCGCGGACGGGTAAACCGTGGCGGGGCTGGCCAGCACCTGGATGGCAGCTCCAAACGGGGAGCGCCGGCGATGGAAGGCCCAGACACGGAAAAAGCCGAACGGGGAGGCCCGTCCGGCTTTTGTGCATTATCCGGGTTTCCGGGGTCGGGTGCCACCTTTCCGACGGGCGGCTTCACCGGCCGGTCAGGCGCCTTCCCGGTGGTGCCGGCCGCTGGCCGGCAATGCCAACCAAGGTTGGCATCTACCAGAGCCGGGCCACGCATGTGAACGCAGGCGGCCGCTGGCCGGGAAA
>NZ_JASJSU010000026.1:3025-31070 GCF_030237045.1 Stenotrophomonas maltophilia group sp. Smal17 | reverse complement strand
CCCCCCGCCCGGCACTACCCTTTCAATGTCGTGCCCACCACAGCAGGCTGAGGCCGGCCAGCAGCACCAGCCCGCCGAAGCTGCGCAGGGCCGGGCTGGGCAGGTCCAGCAGGCGCTCGGCCATGCGCTTCCAGGCGAACGGGGCAACGAACAGGAACAGGCCTTCCAGCACCGCCACCAGGCAGACGGCGGCGAACAGATCTTTCATGGGGGACTCCGGAAAAAGCACGGGGCCCGGCATCTGGCCGGGCCCCGTGGGGTAATGCCCTGCGACCTCAGCGGTCGTTCTTCAGGTACTGCAGGAACGGGTCGTTCTTGTCGAGCACGATCACGCCATTGCCGTCGGTCATGGAGCCACGGTAGGCCTCCAGGCTGCGGTAGAAGGCATAGAACGACGGGTCGGCCGAGCCGGCCTTGCCGTAGATGCGGGCGGCATCGGCATCGCCTTCACCGCGCAGGCGCTGTGCATCACGCTCGGCCTCGGCGATCAGCACGGTGCTGTCGCGGTCGGCCTGGGCACGGATGGTCAGCGACTGTTCCTCGCCTTCCGCACGCAGCTTGGCCGCTTCCTGCTTGCGCTGCGCGCGCATGCGCTCGTACACATCATTGATCACCTGGCTGTCGGTAGGCAGGTCCACCTGCTTGATGCGCAGGTCGATCATCTGCATGCCCAGCCCGGCCACGGCCTCGTTGATCCCCTTCAGCTGCTCTGCGATCAGCTCGCTGCGGTCGCCGGAGACCAGCTGCTGCAGGGTGCGCGAGTTGATCTGGTTGCGCAGCGAGTCGGTGATGATCGGGGCCAGGCGGGCATTGGCGATGCGCGGATCGCCGCCGGTGGCACGGAAGTAGTCACCCACGTTGGAGATGTAGCCGATGGCGAAGAAGTCGACGCTGACGTCCTTCTGTTCGGCGGTGAAGTAGCGCGCCGGCGCGGTGTCGAGCACCTGGAAGCGGCGGTCGAAGACCTTCACCGTTTCCACCACCGGCACCTTGAAGTGCAGGCCCGGCTTGATGTCCGAACGCACCACCTTGCCCAGGTTCAGCACCATGGCAGTCTGGTCCTCGCGGACCACGTACACCGAGCCGAGCAGGCCCAGCGCCACCGCCACGATCACGGCGATCCAGATTGGACTCTTCATCGGCTGCCCTCCTCACGGCCGCTCGGTCGCCCGGTCGGGCGGCCCACCGGCCGGCCCGGATCACGGGAAGCTTCCGCCGCTGCACCCGGCAGCGACGGCATCACCACGTCCGGGTTCGCCACTGCGGCCGGGGCCGAGGTGCTGGGACGGGTATCGCCGGTCATCGGCACGTAGATCAGCTGGCGGCCATCGCCACCGATCACCTTGCGGTTCTCGCTCAGCACCTGCTGCACGGTCTCCAGCCACAGGCGCTTGCGGGTCACTTCCGGGGCGTCCTTGTACTGGGCCTGCAACAGGCTGAAGCGCTGCGCGTCACCCTCGGCCTTGGACACCACGGCCTGCTTGTAGCCCTCGGCGGTGGTACGGGCGCGCGAGGCCTGGCCTCGGGCTTCCGGCACGACCTTGGCGGCGTAGGCCTGGGCTTCGTTGATCAGGCGTTCCTTGACCTGCTGGGCGCCGTTGACCTCGTCGAAGGCCGGCTTCACTTCCTCCGGCGGACGGGCGTCCTGCAGGGTCAGGCCGGTCACGGTCAGGCCGGTCTTGAACGCCTTCAGCAGCGCCTGCAGGCGCTCTTCGGCGGCCACGGCCAGCGGGCCACGGTTGTTCAGCACGGCATTGAGGTCGGCGCGACCAACTTCCTCACGCACCGCGCTCTGCGCCGACTGCTCCAGCACCTGGTTGGCATCAACGGTGCCGAACAGGTACTGCTGCGGGTCGTCGATGCGGTACTGGACGTTCAGCGAGACGTTGACGATGTTCTCGTCACGGGTCAGCACCGGCACCTGGATCGAGAACGTCTTGATCTCGGTGGCGTTGACCTTGGTGACCGATTCGATCGGCCACGGCAGCTTGAAGTTCGGTCCGGGCTGCAGGATCCGCGAGAACTGGCCGAAGCGCAGCACCACGCCACGCTGCTGTTCGCCGATCAGCTGGAAGCTGGAGAACAGCACCAGCAGCACCACGGCTGCCACCACCCAACGCATGATGCCGCCGTCGAACAGGTCCTTCAGCGGCCCGGGCAGTCCGCCCCAGCCACCACCATTGCCACCGCCGCGCGACCCGAACGGCCCGCGTCGATTGTCCTCGGGGCCTTGTCCGCCCTTGTTGCCGCCGGGTGTATTCCAGGCCATGCACGCTCCATCAAGATGTGGGCTGCGGCGCGGGCCCTTCCCGCGGCGCCAGCCGTGAAACCATTACCGATCATACAAGATGGGGCGGATCGGCAGGATCGAAAGGGGGGCAACGGGGTAAGGTGGCGTTTTCCTCGAAGTCAGGCAGCGCCGATGGCCCCCACCACCCCGTTCACCGCCTTCCGCATCGAAAACGACGACGCCGGCTACCGCAGTGGCCTGGCCCAGCTCAGGGTGGACGACCTCAACCCTGGACAGGTGCTGATCCGCGCCCACTGGTCCTCGGTCAACTACAAGGACGCCCTGGCCGGCACCGGCAAGGGGAAGATCCTGCGCCGTTTCCCGCTGGTGGGCGGCATCGACGTGGCCGGCACCGTGGTCGCCAGCACCGACCCGGACTGGCGTGAAGGCGATGCAGTACTGGCCACCGGCTGCGGACTCAGCGAGACCCGTGACGGCGGCTACAGCCAGTACGTGCGGCTGGAGTCGCGCGCGGTGATCGCGCAGCCGGCCGGGCTGAGCCCGCGCGAGGCGATGGTGCTGGGCACCGCCGGCTTCACCGCGGCGCTGGCCCTGCGGCGTATGCAGGACAACCGGCAGACCCCGGACCTCGGCCCGCTGGCGGTCACCGGCGCCAGCGGTGGCGTCGGTGCGCTGGCACTGTCGATCTTCAGCCGCGCCGGCTACAGCGTGCACGCGGTCAGCGGCAAGCCGGACCAGGCCGACTTCCTGCGCGGCATCGGTGCCAGCGAGGTGCTGCCGCGCGCGGCGCTGGCCGACCCCGGCCCGCTGCAGTCGGCGCGCTTCGGCGGTGGCCTCGACAATGCCGGCGGCCCGATGCTGGCCAGCCTGCTGGCACAGACCGTGCCCTATGGCAGCGTGGTCAGCGCCGGCTTGGCGGCCAGCCCGACGCTGGACATGACCGTGATGCCGTTCATCCTGCGCGGTGTGTCGCTTCTGGGCGTGTCTTCGGCGAACGCACCACGCGCGCTGCGCGAGGAAGTGTGGGCACGCCTGGGCAACGAGTGGAAACCGCAGCACCTGGACCGCATCTGCACCGCCGAGGTCGGCCTTGATGGCCTGCCGGCGGTGTTCGAGCGGATGCTGGCCGGCGGCTCGCTGGGCCGCACCGTGGTGCGGATCGACTGAACGTCGCAGGCAGGCGACGGACGGCACGCGCGCCCCTCCCGCCGGTAATGTGCCCGCACTACACTGCGGGCATTACATGGGGAACAACATGGCACGCATTCTGATCGTCGACGACTCACCGTCGCAGCTGTTGGGGATACAGCGCATCGTCGAGAAGCTCGGGCACCAGATCCTGACCGCCACCGATGGCGCCGCAGGGGTCGAAACCGCCAAGGCCGAACTGCCCGACCTGGTCCTGATGGACGTGGTGATGCCCAACCTCAATGGTTTCCAGGCCACCCGTACCCTCGCCCGCGACGAGGCCACCCGGCACATCCCGGTGATCCTGGTGACCACCAAGGACCAGGACACCGACCGCATGTGGGGCATGCGCCAGGGCGCCAAGGCCTACATCACCAAGCCGTTCTCGGAAGACGAACTGTCCGAGGTGCTGGAGCGGGTGTTCGCCGGGCAGGGCTGAAGCCTGCTCCGGTGGGTGCCAACCTTGGTTGGCACGCTTTTGCTTGGTGGGTGCCGGCCAGCGGCCGGCACTACCTTCAAATGGTTTCGCCGAACGCCTTGGCCAGGTTCCGGTAGGCCTTCTTCTGCGCCTCGTCGGTCGCAGCCGGGGCCACGATTTCGATTTCAACGATCTGGTCGCCGTCCGGATTGCCCGGCAGGCCGCGCCCGCGCAGGCGCAGCTTGCGGCCGGCATCGGAATCGGCCGGGATCTTCAGCTCCACCGCACCGCCCAGGGTCGGTACGCTGATGCTGGTGCCCAGCGCGGCCTGCCATGGCGTGACCGGCAGCGTGTAGAGGATGTTGCGGCCATCGACCTCGAACTGCGGGTGCGCGGCGTACTCCACTTCCAGCAGCAGGTTGCCACCGTGGTTGCCCTGCCCTGCCAGGCGGATCACCTGGCCCGGGCGGATGCCCTTGGGCACGCGCACGTCCAGCTGCTTGCCGTTGACGGTGATGCGCAGGCTGTCGCCGTTGTAGGCCGCCTCCAGCGGAACCGACAGCTTGGCGCGGGTATCACGGTTGGGCGCATGGCCCTGGCTGCTGAAGCCCGGCCCCGGGCCGGCACCGCCACGCTGGCGTGCGAACAGGCTCTCGAAGAAGTCGCTGAAGCCTCCATTGGGGCCGCCACCGCCGAACACTTCCTCGAAATTGAAGCCACCGGCGCCGCCGTAGTTCGGCGGCACGTTGAATTCCTCGCCCGGGCGGTACCCCTGCGCGCGCAGCTGGTCATAGGCGGCGCGCTTCTCGGGATCGCGCAGCGCCTCGTAGGCCTCGTTGACCGCCTTGAACTTGTCTTCGGCCCCGGCCTCCTTGCTGACATCCGGGTGGTACTTGCGTGCCAGCCGGCGATAGGCGGTCTTGATCTCCGCCTCGCCCGCGCTCGGTTCCACCCCCAGGGTGGCGTAGTAATCCTTGAATTCCATCCAGCTACCTCGATTCGCTTCGGCCGCGCCGGTGGCGCCGCCCCGGGTTCATTCTACGCGCCGGCGATGCTACGCCGCCCATCGTGCGGCCCCGGTGAGGCCGACTGATCCTGCGCAATGCGGCTGCCATCCCGATGCCCCAGGCTGTGGCTGGAAGCCCCCGCCGCAACGCCTGAAGATGGGGCCTGCACACGGGTTTTCCAATGTCTTGACGCCCCTGTCCCATGCCGGCCACTAGCCTGCCCCTGCAAGGAGTTCACCATGACCATCCACGTTGGCGACCGCATCCCGGAAGTGACCCTCAAGCGCATCCGCGAGGGCATCGAAACGCTCGATACGCATTCGCTGTTCGACGCACGCAAGGTGGTGCTGTTCGCCGTGCCCGGTGCGTTCACCCCGACCTGCTCGGCCCGTCATCTGCCCGGCTACGTCGAGCAGTTCGAGGCGTTCCGCAAGCGCGGCATCGACGTCTACTGCATGGCGGTCAACGATCCGTTCGTGATGAAGGCCTGGGCGGCCGAGCAGGAGGTGCCCGATGGCCTGCTGATGCTGTCCGATGGCAATGCCGAACTGACCCGCGCGCTCGGCCTGGAACTCGATGCCAGCGCCTCGGGCATGGGCATCCGCTCGCGCCGCTTCGCGCTGTACGTGGTCGACGGCGTAGTGCGCGCAGCCTGGATCGAACAGCCCGGCCAGTTCGAAGTCTCTTCAGCCGAGTACGTGCTGGAGCACCTGCCCACCTGACTACCAACCGCAAGAGGAACCGGCCAGCCATGTCCAGCAAGCCAGCCAAAGCCCCCAAGCCCGCCGCGAAGATTCCCGGCATCAGTGACCGCAAGACCCTGCGTGACCGCGCCCGGCGCAACATCGAGGATGGTGCGATCACCGACAGCTACAGCGCCGACCGCAAGGTGGTGATCAAGCTGCTCAACGATGCCCTGGCCACCGAGTATGTGTGCGTGCTGCGCTACTACCGGCACTACTTCATGGCCAAGGGCATGCTGGCCGACGCGGTGAAAGCAGAGTTCCTCGAGCATGCACAGCAGGAACAGGCACACGCAGGCAAGCTGGCCGAGCGCATCGTCCAGCTCGGTGGCGAGCCAGACTTCAACCCCGATACCCTCACCGCACGATCGCATGCCGAGTACAAGGAAGGCAGCGACCTGCGCGACATGGTCCGCGAGAACCTGGTGGCCGAGCGCATCGCCATCGACAGCTACCGCGAGATGATCAACTTCATCGGCGACCGCGATACCACCACCAAGCGCATCCTCGAAGAGATCCTCGCGCAGGAAGAGGAACACGCCGACGAATTCGCCGACCTGCTGGATGGGTGGATCGGCGAATAGCCTTGTAACGCTCCCGGTAGAGTCGAGCATGGCTCGACTCTACAAGGGCCTGGCGCTACCGCAGGACGTTGAACCGCACCTGCGTCCATGCCCCATCGGCCGCCAGCGCGGTCAGGGTGTGTGCGCCCGGGTCGGCGAACTCACGCTGCATCAGCTGCGCGCCACGGGTCTGTGCGATCCAGCGTCCATCCAGCAGCCAGTCCACCGCCTGCTCGCTGCCCAGCGCGCGCAGCTGCAGGCGCACGCCATGCTCCGCATTCGGCGCACGCGCCAGCGTGGCGCCGTCATTGAGCCCGTCGATGTGCAGCGCGACGCTGGCCTCGCGGCCATCATCACGGCAATCCGGCGACAACGGCGGCAGCTGCGAGGCCTCGCGCGTGGCCTTGGACAGCCAGGGCGACAGCAGCGCCGGCCAGCGCGCGATCTCGCGCGCCACTTCTTCATGGGGCGCGCTGCAATCAGCAGACACCCGCAGGCCGCTGCGCGCATCGGCCAGGTAGCGCTGGCGGCCTGGTTGCCAGCGCCGCGCCTCTCGCTCGGGGAAGGTCGGCGGTGCGGCGCCCTCAAGCAGATACGCCGGCATCCGCCGCTGGCACAGCGCCGCCGGCAGGCCTTCGGCCCGCTCGCCGGTCGGCCAGCAGATGTCTTCCTGGCTGACGCTGGCCGGCATCGGTGCGGCAGCCGAATCACCGCGCTGGCGCGGCAGGCTATCGACCACCTCGAACATCAGCGGCAGTGCGGTGACCGCGCCGTACTGGCCGGGAAGCGGCGTGCCGTCCGGACGTCCCACCCACACGCCCACGGTGTAGTGGCGGGTGCTGCCGATCGCCCATGCATCGCGGTAGCCATAACTGGTGCCGGTCTTCCAGGCCACACGGGGGCGGCCACCGACGTCGAACGTGCCGACGCTGTAACCCGGGCGCGGGTTCGACTCCAGCATCTCGCGCACGATCCAGCTGGCGCCCGGCGAGGCCAGGCGGCGCTCGATCATCGGCTCGTCATCGGTGTAGCGCACGCGGCCGGCGATGCCGTTGCGGTTCAGCGCAGCGAACGCGCCGACCAGATCCTCCAGGCGCGCGCCGGTGCCGCCCAGGATCAACGACAGGTTGGGCGTGCTGCCAGGCGGGAAGCGCAGCTGGATGCCGGCGTGCGACAGGCGCGCGGCAAAGCGCGCCGCGCCGACCCGCTGCAGCAGGTCCACCGAAGGCACATTCAGCGACAGCCGCAACGCGCTGGCGGCCCCGATCGGCCCGTTGAACGCCATGTCGAAATTGCCGGGGCGGTAGCTGCCGAAACTCTGCGGTGCGTCGACCAGCAGGCTTTCCGAATGGATCAGGCCATCATCCAGCGCCATTGCGTACAGGAATGGTTTGAGCGTGGAGCCCGGCGAACGCCAGGCCTGCACCATGTCCACGTGGCCCAGCCGCTGGCGGTCGCCGAACGCCAGGGTGCCGACATAAGCGCGCGCCTGCAGGGTCTGGTTGTCGACCACCAACAGCGCTGCAGACGTGCGTTCCGGCAGCGTCGAGAAGTAGCTGGCCACGCGTTCTTCCAGCGTACGCTGCAGGCCGATGTCGATGCTGCTCTGGATGCGTGCCTGGCCCGGATGCGCCGAATGCAGGCGCTGGGCCAGCAGCGCGGCGTGCAGCGGCGGCCGCAGCGAGCGTGCCACCACGTTCTCGATGCGCGCGTCCTCCACCTCGTCCGGCGTCCACGCACCCAGTTCGGCCATGCGTGACAGCACCTTGTCGCGCGCCTTCTGCGCCGCTTCCGGGTGGCGGTCCGGGCGCAGCCGGCTCGGCGCCTGCGGCAGCACCGCCAGCAACGCAGCCTCGGCGTGCGACAACTGCGCCGCCGGCTTGCCCAGGTAGGCCCAGCTGGCCGCTTCCACGCCCTCGATGGTGCCCCCGTAAGGCGCGCGCTCCAGGTACAGGGCCAGGATCTGCCGCTTGCTCAGGTGCACTTCCAGCTGCACCGCGCGCAGCATCTGCTTGAGCTTGCCCCACGGCGTGCGCGTGTGCGGGTCGAGGATGCGTGCGACCTGCATGGTCAGGGTCGAACCGCCGGACACGATGCGGCCGCCGCGCAGCAGCTGGCCACTGGCACGCAGGATCGCCAGCGGGTTGATGCCCGGATGCCGCCAGAACCAGCGGTCTTCGTAGGTCAGCAGCGCCTGCAGGTACAACGGCGAGACGCTGTCGATCGACGCCGGATAGCGCCACACGCCTTCGGCATCGGCAAATGCACGCAGCGGCGTGCCGTCGGCAGCCACCACCAGGGTGCTGGTATCGCGCTGCTTCGGCAGCGGCGGCGGGAAGGCGAAATCCAGCACCAGCAGCAGCGCCAGCGTAGCGGCCGTGCCCCATCGCAGCCACGGCCACAGCGGCCGCAGCCAGCGGCGCAGGGCCGCCAGCCGGGTCGTCATCGTGCGTTTCATTGCAGGTTGCCAGGGGGACGGGCCGCGCCGTCGCGGCCCGTCCGCGCGGTCACGGCTGCACCACCGTGATCGTGGTCGGGTTGCTGCGGCCCACGCCACGCAGCTGCGGGCGGTACATGTCCTCCACCAGCGGCGGCGGCACCGAGTAGGTACCCGGGGTCACCGCGCGCACCAGGTAGAACACGTTGGCCTTGCTGCCACGCGAGAGCTTCAGCGCGGCCACGTAGCGGTCGTCGCGGAACTCTTCATGCTTGGTATCGGCCGCTTCACCGCGGTCGCTGATGGTGATGCCATCGACCACCACGTCAGCCCACTGCTTCGCATCGCCCAGGTTGAAGTTCTCGATCTCCAGGCCGGCCGGCAGCAGGTCGGTCAGCAGCGCGTCGGGCATCGTGGTATCGGCGGTGACGGTGACGCGCACGATCAGCGCCTCGCCTTCCTTCAGCGGGCGCGGCGACCATGGCTTGCCATCGGTGCCGTAGTAGCTGCGCTCGATGCCGAGCACGCTGTTGTCCGGTGCCGGCGCGCTGCGCGGGATGCCGGCCACGTCGATGCTGGCGAACATCGGCGGCTGGCCCTGCGGGGTGAAGCGCACGCCACTGGCCAGTTCGCTGGCGCTGAAGTTGCGGCCGAACAGCTTGCGTTCGCTGATCGCTTCGGTCGTGCCGCCGATCACCAGCTCACCGGCCACCAGCGCCTTCTGGTTGGCAGCCAGGGCCTTGCCGAGGCGGGCGATGGCCACCTGTTCCTGCGTGCTGAGCCACATCCAGCCGGCATTGCGGCGCGCATCCAGGCCACGGCCCAGATCCACCGCACGCGCATCCCAGGCCGGCTTGGCCAGCTTGTTTTCGTGGGTCAGCGCGATCATCAGCGCGTCATCACGGATCGCGCTGCCGTAGTCGCCGAAGTACGACGGGCGTTCGCTGCTGGATTTGGCGAAGGCCGCGGCCAATGCCGCCTGGCCACGCTTGGCATCGCCCTGCAGCGACAGCGCCACGCCCAGGTGGACCAGCGACAGGCCGCCGACCGCCTTGCTGCGCTCGTTGTCGTACAGCGTGCGCAGGGTACCCAGCGGCGCGCGGTTCACCCGGGCCAGCACATAGCCCGAATACGCCTGGTTGGCGAACTTCAGCTTCTCGCGGTCGTCCTGGCCGTAGAACTGGTTGCCACCGGACAGCAGGTCCTCGCTGAGGCGGTTGAGCGCCTTCTGCAGCACGTTGTCGGGCACCGCGAAGCCGGCATCCTTGGCGTCGAGCAGGAACTCGGTGATGTACGGGGTCAGCCACGGGTTCACGTAACCGTCGTCACCCCACATCGAGAAGTTGCCATTGGCCACCTGCATCGACGCCAGGCGACCGAACGCGCCTTCCATGCGCTCGCGGCGGGTCTTGGCGTCCAGGCCGTCGGCGCCAAGCATCGACGACGTGGCCTGGTCCAGGATCAGCGCGGCGTAGCCCTTGCTGGTGGTCTGTTCGGCACAGCCATAGGGGTAATTCAACGCGCCCTGCAGCGCACTGGCGAACGGAATCGGCGGCAGCGGGCTGACCAGCAGCCGCGCATTCACCGATTCGGACATCAGGCCATCGGTCAGGCTGTTGTCGAGGCTGACCGCGGCCAGCGGATCGAGCGTGCGCACCTGCGAACGCAGCACCTGCGGCCACGCCGCACGCACCGGCAGCTCGTAACGGCGATCGGCCTTGAAGCCGTTGCCATCCACGCGCACCCGCACCTTGGCCACGCTGTGGCCTTCGCGCGCCGACAGCGGGAAGCTCAACGTGGTCTTGGCATCGGCATTCAACTGCACGCTGCGGCTGCCCTCGCCCAGGTTCAGCGGCCCCTCGCTTTCCACCTTCACGTTGAACTGGCCCGGCTTGCCGGTGAAATTCTGCACGTCCAGGGTCACGGTGCTGCGGTCGCCCGGCGCCAGCACGCGCGGCATGCTGGCCTCGGCCAGGATCGGCGCACGCACCACGGTTTCCACGTCGCGCTTGCCGTACTGGTCATCGCTGTAGACCAGTGCCGACACGCGCAGGGTGCCGTTGAAGTCCGGCACCTTCAGGCGGATGCGGGCGATGCCCTTGGCATCGAGCTGCACCGGGCCGGAGAACAGGTCCACGGTCTGCACGCGGGCGGTGGGGCGCTTGGCCTGCGGCAACGCCTGCAGCGCCATGTCACCGCCGAACTTCAGCTTGCCGGCGCCACCGTCGAAGCTCTCGATCACCCGGCTGTAGATGTCGTAGGCATCAATGCCGAGACGACGCTGCGCGAAGAAGTGCGCGCCGGCATCCGGCACCGGGAAGCGGGTGATGTTGAGGATGCCCACGTCCACCGCCGACACGGTGACGTGTGCGGTCTTGCCCGCCAGCTGCGGTGCGCTGACCGTTACCGGCAGGTCCTGCTCCGGGCGCATCTGCTTGGGCGCGACCAGGCCGACGGCCACGGTGCGGCCCTTGCGGTCCATCGGCACATGCACCACGCCCACGGCACGCGCCGGGGTGATCTTGCTCGGCGCACTGCCGCCCCGGAACACCAGCGCGGTGATGTAGACGTCATGCCGCTCCCAGTCGGCGGTGACCGGAATCTTGAAGGTCGAACCCGGCTTGGCCTCGATGTCCTGCACGTACAGCATGCGGTCGGTCTCGACCATCAGGATGCCCTTGCCGGCGTGCGGCGGGGTCACCGTCACTTCCAGGGTGTCACCGGCCTTGTAGCCGGTCTTGTCCAGGCCCAGCTTGACCTTGTCCGGGCGTGCGTCCAGGCCGCGGTTGTCATCGCCCCAGCTCCAGCCGGCGCGGAACGGGTAGCGGCTGGTCAGGCCGGTGGACGGATCGAACACGTCCACCCGGTATTCGCCCCACTCCACCGGGAAATCGAAGGCGACCGCGCTGCTGCCGGCGTCGACGGTGCGGGTTTCCTTGTTCTCGAAGCGGCGGGTGAAATCGTAATCCCAGCGGTTGTCGTTGAAGGTCCAGTGATAATCGCGCAGTTCGCGCACCAGGGTGACCTTCAGGCCCTTTGCCGGCTGCGGGTTACCGGCGGCGTCCACGCGCATCAGCTCGAAGCGCGCATTGCCGTTGGAATCGGCGCCATCATCGGGGTTGAACAGCGGGCGCACGCCGACCAGCGCGTTGGCCGGCCACATCACCCGCTTCAGGGTACGGGTGACCGTGCGGCCACCGGTTTCATACAGGCTGCCGGACAGCACCACCGCGATCGGCGCCTTGGCCTTGGCCGCCTCTTCCGGCAATGCCACGTCCTCGCGCAGCTGGCCATTGGCCGGCAGCGTGGTATCGATCACGTCCTTGGCTTCGCGCGGCAGCTGCAGGGTCGGGTCGCCGAAGAAATACCCCGGCAGGCCGTCCACCGGCTTCTGTTCGGCCGCCACCGCCATGCGCGCGGTGAAGCGGTTGCCATCGGCCGGCGCGCCATACAGGTACGCGCCGTTGGCCTGCAGGCGCAGCTCTTCGCCCGGCTTCAGGGTCTTCTGTGCGCTGTCCAGGTCCAGCTTCATGCGCTCGGGCAGGAACTCCTCGATGCGCAGGGTCATGCCCTGGATCGCTTCCTTGCTGGCCGGGTCGGTACGGAACTCGACCTGCCAGCGCCCGGTCGGCGCTTCGGCCGGGATCACCTGCTCGAAGTTGATGTAGCCCTGGTCGCCCGGCTGCAGGCGAGTCTCACGGAAGGTCTTGCCGTCGGGCTGCTTCAGGCGCAGGAATACCGGCTGAGCCTTGACCGGCTTGCCATCGTTGTCGCGCAGCAGTGCGGACAGGCGCACGGTCTCGCCCGGGCGATACAGGTCACGCCCCGACCACGCGTAGACGTCGAACCAGGCATTGTCACGACCGGCCACGGCGAATTCGCTCAGGTCCAGCGCCGGCTGGTTGAACGGCAGGAAGCTGGTGTCCTTGCCGCTGCTGGCGACCAGCACGTGGGTCGCATCCAGGGTGTAGTTCAGCAACGCGTTGCCGTTGCCGTCGGTGCTGCCCTTCAGGACCACCTCGCCCTTGGCATCGAGCACGCGCAGGTCGATGCCCTTCAGCGGCGCGCCGTCCTTCAGGCCGGCAGTGTGCACGAACAGCTTGTCCTTGTAGGCACGGGTATGCAGGCCGATGTCACTGACCGAGAAGAACGCGGTATCGAACTCGCCTTCATAGTCACCGGTACGCTTGAGCAGGGCGAAATACAGGCCCGGCTCCTGCAGCTCCTTGATGTCCTGGGTCGGCAGGTAGGTCAGCACCCGCTCGTTCTGCTTGCCACCGAGGATGAAGCGGTTGACGTAGACCGGCTCGGCCAGCTTGTTGATCGGGCTGCGCTCGTAGTCGCTGCTCAGTTCCCAGCTGCCACGGCGGCCGCCGCGCTGGTACTGGCTGAAGAAGGTCGGCAGGTCCTTCTCGCGCACGCGCAGGAACTCGACGTCGACCTCCGGCACGTTCACCGAGACCACCGGCAGGCCGCGGCTGTCCTTGGCCGGCAGCACGCTGCCCTGCGAGGCGAAGCCGACCACCGGCTTCAGCTCGCCGCTGAACACCTTCTGCTTCAGTTCCTTGCCCAGGCGGCTGCCATCGGCGGCCAGCAGGTCGGCCGAGACCACCAGGCTGAATTCCTTGCCGGCCTCGACGAACGGGTAGCGCAGGGTCAGGCCGTCGTCGGACAGCGTCCAGCTGCTGTCATCGGTGCCGACCTTCTCTTCGAAGCGCACCAGCTTGTCGAAGTCCTGGGTGCCGACCAGCGGGCGCGAGAACTCCAGCGCCAGCGACAGGCCGTCATTCTTCTGGTCCGGGTAGGCGCGCAGCAGGGTGAACTCCTTCACCTGCTCGGCTTTGGTGGTGATCGCTTCACCGCTGGTCTTGGGCAACTGCCCACTGTCGTTGCGGCAGCCGGCCAGGCCCAGCAACAGGCCTCCTGCCAGTACCGCCGCCGCCCATCCCCACCGCTTCCGCCGCGCCGGACCGCTCATGCCGTCACTCCTTGATCGAGGTGGCCATTATAGGCGCGCCGCGTCAAGGTGTTGACGCGAATCCGGCAATTGCCCGGGGCGGGTAGTGCCGGCCGCTGACCGGCAGGACCGGTAGCCGCCAACCTTGGTTGGCGCCCTCATGCCAACCAAGATTGGCACCCACCAACGCGCCCCTACCCCGGCAGGTACAGGTCCACGTAGTCGGTCACCGGCATCGCCGCCAGTGCCACCGGGTCCAGCGACGCGGCCAGGATGCGTTGCTGCTGGACGGTCGGGAAACGGTGGGCCAGGTGCCGGCGGAACTTGTCCATCAGCAGCGGGATGCCTTCCTCGCGGCGCCGGGCGTGACCGAGCGGGTACTCCACCAGCACCTCCGGCAGTTCGCTGCCATCGGTGAAACGCACGCTCAGGCCGTTGGCAATGCTGCGCTTGTCCGGGTCAAGGTAATCGGCGCTGAGCCGCGGATCCTCATGGCAGGCCATCTTCGCGCGCAGCGCGTCGATGCGCGGATCGGCGGCAACGTCGTCCTCGTAATCCTCGGCCACCAGCCGCCCATGCAGCAGCGCGATGGCGACCATGTACTGCACGCAGTGGTCACGGTCGGCCGGATTGTGCAGCGGGCCCTGCTTGTCGATGATGCGGATGCAGGCTTCCTGGGTGCGGATCGCGATGTGCGCGATGTCTTCGACCCGGCGCCCCGTCGCGCGCAGCTGCTGGTGCAGCGTGATCGCGGCCTCGACCGCGGTCTGGCCGTGGAACTCGGCCGGGTAGCTGATCTTGAACAGCACGTTCTCCATCACATAACTGCCCAGCGGCCGCCCCAGCGTCAGCTGCTGGCCATGCATCGACACTGCCTCAAAGCCCCAGGTCGGTGCGCTCAGTACGCTTGGGTAACCCATCTCGCCACTGGCCGCCATCAAGGCGAGGCGCACGCCACGGCTGGTCGCATCGCCCGCCGCCCAGCTCTTGCGCGAGCCGGTGTTGGGCGCATGACGGTAGGTCCGCAGCGCCTGGCCATCGACCCAGGCCAGCGACAGCGCATTGAGCATGCGTTCGCGATCCAGCCCGAGCAGGTGCGCGACCACCGCGGTGGTGGCCACCTTGACCAGCACCACATGGTCCAGCCCGACCCGGTTGAACGAATTCTGCAGGGCCAGCACGCCCTGGATCTCGTGCGCCTTGATCATCGCCAGCAGCACGTCGTGCAGGGTCGGCGGCGGGCGACGCAGGGCCTGTGCGTTTCGTCCCAGCCAATCACAGACGGCGAGGATGCCGCCGAGATTGTCCGACGGATGCCCCCATTCGGCGGCCAACCAGGTGTCGTTGAAATCCAGCCAGCGCACCATCGCGCCGAGGTTGAAGGCGGCCTGCACCGGGTCCAGCACATAGTGCGTACCCGGTACGCGCGCACCGTTGACCACGCTGATGCCCGGCACCAGCGGCCCCAGCAGCTTGCTGCAGGCCGGGAAAGACAACGCTTCCAGCCCGCAGCCCAGCGTATCGAGCAGGCAGTGATGCGCGGTCTGGAACGCCAGCGGTGAGTCGATGCGCGCGTCGCGTACGTAGTCGACAATGTCCACCAGCAGCGCATCCCACGCTGCACGTTCGTTGGATGGAACGGGGTTGCTGGACATCGTCGATCTCCTCGTTGCGGTGCACGGTTGCCCGTGCACCAAGCCAACCAAGGTTGGCAGCTACCAGAGCACTATTCGGCCGGCACCCGCACCTTGCCTTCCATCAATACGCGGGCACTGCGGCTCATGATGGCCTTGGTCACCGTCCACTGGCCGTCAACGCGGCCGGCCTGCGCGCCCACGCGCAGCGTGCCGGAGGGATGGCCGAAGGTCACCGCCTCTCGTTCGCCGCCACCGGCAGCACGATTGACCAGGGTGCCTGGAATCGCCGCCGCGGTGCCGATCGCCACGGCCGCGGTACCCATCATCGCGTGGTGCAGCTTGCCCATCGACAGCGCACGCGCGTGCAGGTCGATGGCCGAGGCCGCAATGGCCTTGCCGCTGGACGATACGTAGTCCTGTGCCGGCGCCACGAAGGCCACCTTCGGCGTGTGCTGGCGGGTCGCCGCGTCTTCAAGTTTCGAGATCAGGCCCATGCGCAGCGCTCCATGCGCACGGATGGCTTCGAACTTCTGCAGCGCCGCCTTGTCCTCGTTGATCGCCGGCTGCAGTTCGGTGCCGGTGTAGCCCAGATCGGCGGCGTTGAGGAAGATGGTCGGAATACCGGCGGTGATCATGGTCACCTCGAAGCTGCCCACGCCGGGTACGTCGAGGGTGTCCACCAGATTGCCGGTGGGGAACATCGCGCCGGCATCGCCGTCGTCGGAGGGATCGATGAATTCCAGCTGGATTTCGGCGGCCGGGAAGGTCACGCCATCCAGCTCGAAATCGCCGGTCTCCTGCACTTGCCCATCGCGCATCGGCACGTGGGCGATGATGGTCTTGCCGATGTTGGCCTGCCAGATGCGCACGGTACACAGGCCATCGCGCGGCACGCGGGCGGGATCGATCAGGCCGTTGGCGATCGCGAACGGGCCTACCGCGGTGCTGAGATTGCCGCAGTTGCCGCTCCAATCGACGAAGGCGGTGTCGATCGAGACCTGGCCGTACAGATAATCCACGTCGTGGTCAGGCACCGAAGCGGCGGAAATGATCACGCACTTGCTGGTGCTGGAGGTGGCACCGCCCATGCCGTCGGTCTGCTTGCCATACGGATCGGGCGAACCGATCACGCGCATCAGCAGTGCATCGCGTGCGGCGCCCGGCACCTGCGCGGCTTCAGGCAGATCCTGCAGGCGGAAGAACACGCCCTTGCTGGTGCCACCGCGCATGTAGGTGGCGGGAATACGGAGTTGGGGAAGGAAGCTCATGACATTCTCGATAAGGTAAGGAACACGCACTACGCAGGCTGCAACCGCTGTCGCCGACGATCTGCGGCGGAGGCCCCCTGCTGCCAGCGGAACAGATACAGGATGACCAGTTTGGTGCTGCCGCTCACCACGGCCAGCAGCAGCAACGGCCATCCCATCTGCATCCCCATGGCGAAGGCAAACACGATCGTCGACAGGTCCATCAGCAGGATCAACTGACTCATCCGCAGCGACACTGCACCGGTATGGCCATTGCGCAGGATCAGCAGGATCTGATGCGTGTAGCCCTGCGCCAGCAAGGCAGTAATGACCACTATCATCGCGCTGGCGACTACCCTGCCCTCATCCACATGCCGGTCACCCCAGGCCAGCCCGGCCAGTGCGCAGAGCAACAACAGGGCGGCTGTCAGCACGCTGGTCGCAGCGGAGCGGCTCCGTCGGTCGCGCCAGATCTCCACCAGGATGGCCATGACCAGTACCGACGCGAGCAAGCGCGGCCAGACAATGAAGTGATTGAACGGCGTGATGCTGTAGCCATAGACGAAGAAGGACAGGTAGGCCAGGAAGCTGACCGTGAACTGGTTCAGCGAAAGCACCGCAGTGGCGCTGTCAGCCGCGCCCGCACGTTCCCGGCGGCGGCGCACCAGCCGCAGCTGCGCGCCCACACCCAACAGGCTCAGCAGGATGAAGGCGGTGTTGACCGTACCTGCGATGTTGTAGAACGCGGTTCCCATGCAGATGGGGCAACGCCCCTCTCCTTCGTGACCACCGCCATGCGGGCCGAAGCCAGCATGGCGGCAACTCGACACAAGGCAGCCAGCCGCTGCCTTACGCCACCCTGGCGCCTTCCAGGAAGTCCTGGGCGAAGCGCTGCAGCACGCCGCCGGCCTCGTAGATCGCCACTTCCTCATCGCTGTCCAGGCGGCAGGTGACCGGCACGATCACGTCCTGGCCGTCGCGGCGGTGGATGACCAGGGTCAGCTCGGCACGCGGAGTACGCTCGCCGACCACGTCGAAGGTCTCGGTGCCGTCGATGCCCAGGGTCAGGCGGGTGGTGCCCGGCTTGAACTCCAGCGGCAGCACGCCCATGCCGATCAGGTTGGTGCGGTGGATGCGTTCAAAGCCCTCGGCCACGATCGCTTCCACGCCAGCCAGGCGCACGCCCTTGGCGGCCCAGTCACGCGAGCTGCCCTGGCCGTAGTCGGCACCGGCGATGATGATCAGCGGCTGCTTGCGGTCCATGTAGGTTTCGATCGCTTCCCACATGCGCATGACCTTGCCTTCCGGCTCCACGCGCGCCAGCGAACCCTGCTTCACGCTGCCGTCGTCGTTGCGCACCATCTCGTTGAACAGCTTCGGATTGGCGAACGTGGCGCGCTGCGCGGTCAGGTGGTCGCCGCGGTGGGTGGCGTACGAATTGAAGTCTTCTTCCGGCAAACCCATCTTCGCCAGGTATTCACCAGCGGCACTCGAGGCCATGATCGCGTTGGACGGCGATAGGTGGTCGGTGGTGATGTTGTCCGGCAGCACCGCCAGCGCGCGCATGCCGGCCAGCGCGCGCTCGCCGGCCAGCGCTCCTTCCCAGTACGGCGGACGACGGATATAGGTGCTCTGCGGGCGCCAGTCGTACAGCGGGCTGACTGCGGCACCATGCTCCACGCGCACGTTGAACATCGGGTTGTAGACCTTGCGGAACTGCTCGGGCTTCACCGAAGCCTTCACCACGGCATCAATTTCAGCATCGCTCGGCCAGATGTCCTTCAGGCGCACCTCGTTGCCGTCGGCATCCACGCCCAGCACGTCCTTCTCGATATCGAAGCGGACAGTGCCGGCGATGGCGTAGGCGATCACCAGCGGCGGCGAAGCCAGGAAGGCCTGCTTGGCGTACGGATGGATGCGGCCATCGAAGTTGCGGTTGCCCGACAGCACAGCCGTGGCGTACAGGTCACGGTCGATGATTTCCTGCTGGATCTTCGGGTCCAGCGCGCCACTCATGCCGTTGCAGGTGGTGCAGGCAAACGCCACGATGCCGAAGCCCAGCTGTTCCAGGTCCGGCAGCAGGCCGGACTCTTCCAGGTACAGCTGCACGGCCTTGGAACCCGGCGCCAGCGACGACTTCACCCACGGCTTGCGCTGCAGGCCACGCGCATTGGCATTGCGCGCCAGCAGCGCGGCGGCGATCACGTTGCGCGGATTGGAGGTATTGGTGCAGCTGGTGATGGCCGCGATGATCACCGCGCCATCGGGCATCAGGCCCTGCGCCTGCTCGGCCTTGCCCGCTTCCAGCTTGGCTTCGTCGGCGATGCCGCGCTCGGCCAGCTCGGCGGTGGCCACGCGCTTGTGCGGATTTGACGGGCCGGCCATGTTGCGCACCACGCTGGACAGATCGAAGCGCAGCACGCGCTCGTACTGCGCGGTGGCCAGGTAGTCGGCCCACAGGCCGGTGGTGCGCGCGTAGTTCTCCACCAGCGCGACCTGCGACTCCTCGCGGCCGGTCAGGCGCAGGTAGTCGATGGTCTGCGCGTCGATGTAGAACATCGCCGCGGTCGCGCCGTATTCCGGGCACATGTTGGAGATGGTGGCGCGGTCACCGATGGTCAGTGCCGCCGCACCCTCGCCGAAGAATTCAAGCCACGCGCCGACCACGCGCTCCTTGCGCAGGAACTCGGTCAGGGCCAGCACCACGTCGGTGGCAGTGATGCCCGGCTGCGGGCGACCACTCAGTTCGACGCCGACGGTATCGGGCAGGCGCATCCATGAGGCGCGGCCGAGCATCACGTTCTCCGCCTCCAGTCCGCCTACACCGATCGCGATCACACCCAGCGCATCCACGTGCGGGGTATGGCTGTCGGTGCCCACGCAGGTATCGGGGAAGGCCACGCCGTCCTGCACGTAGACCACCGGCGACATCTTCTCCAGGTTGATCTGGTGCATGATGCCGTTGCCCGGCGGAATCACGTCCACGTTCTGGAACGCCAGCTTGGTCCAGTCGATGAAGTGGAAACGGTCTTCGTTGCGGCGATCCTCGATGGCGCGGTTCTTCTCGAACGCCTGCGGGTCATATCCACCGCATTCCACCGCCAGCGAGTGATCAACGATCAGCTGCACCGGCACCACCGGATTGACCTTGGCCGGGTCACCGCCCTTTTCGGCGATCGCATCGCGCAGGCCAGCCAGATCGACCAATGCGGTCTGGCCGAGGATGTCGTGGCAGACCACGCGGGCCGGGAACCACGGGAAATCGAGGTCGCGGCGGCGCTCGATCAGCTGCTTCAGCGAATCGCTGAGCGTGGCCGGATCGCAGCGGCGCACCAGGTTCTCGGCCAGCACGCGCGAGGTGTACGGCAGGGTGGCATAGGCGCCGGGCTGGATCGCATCGACAGCGGCACGCGCGTCGAAATAGTCCAGCGCGCTGCCGGGAAGGGTCTTGCGGTAATCGGTATTCATGGGCTGGCGGAGTGCTTGAGGCGGGCCGGGTGCCGGCGGTGCGGCGGCGAAAGCACCCGGCCGGCACAGGGCCGGCCGGATGGATACAGCAGGTGGATCAGACGCGCTTGTCGATGGCGACGAAGTCGCGGTCTTCCGGACCGATGTAGTTGGCGCTCGGGCGGATGATCTTGCCGTCGATGCGCTGCTCGACGATGTGCGCGCTCCAGCCAGCGGTGCGGGCGATCACGAACAGGGGGGTGAACATGGCGGTCGGCACGCCCATCATGTGGTAGCTGACGGCGCTGAACCAGTCCAGGTTCGGGAACATCTTCTTGATGTCCCACATCACCGATTCCAGGCGCTCGGCGATGTCGTACATCTTCATGCTCGACTGTTCCTCGGACAGCTCGCGGGCCACGTCCTTGATCACCTTGTTGCGCGGATCGGAGACGGTATAGACCGGGTGGCCGAAACCGATCACCACTTCCTTGCGCTCGACGCGGGCCTTGATGTCTTCCTCGGCCTCATCGGGGTTGTCGTAGCGCTTCTGCACTTCGAACGCCACTTCGTTGGCGCCGCCATGCTTCGGGCCGCGCAGCGCGCCGATGCCACCGCAGATCGCGCTGTACATGTCGCTGCCGGTGCCAGCGATGACGCGGCAGGTGAAGGTCGAGGCGTTGAACTCGTGCTCGGCGTATAGGATCAGCGAGGTGTGCATCGCCTTCACCCACGAATCCTGCGGCTTCTCGCCATGCAGCAGGTGCAGGAAGTGGCCGCCGATCGAGTCATCGTCGGTTTCCACGTCGATGGCGCGGCCGTTGTGGCTCCAGTGGTACCAGTACAGCAGCATCGAACCGAGGCAGGCCATCAGCTTGTCGGCGATGTCACGGGCGCCCGGATGGTTGTGGTCATCCTTCTCCGGTGCCACGCAGCCGAGCACCGACACGCCGGTGCGCATCACGTCCATCGGGTGCGCCGACGGCGGCAGTTCCTCCAGCGCGGCCTTGACCGCAGCCGGAATGCCACGCAGCGACTTCAGCTTGGCCTTGTACGAAACCAGCTCGGCGCGGGTCGGCAGCTTGCCGTGCACCAGCAGGTAGGCGATTTCCTCGAACTCGCTGGTGTTGGCCAGGTCCAGGATGTCGTAGCCGCGGTAATGCAGGTCGTTGCCGCTGCGGCCGACGCTGCACAGCGCGGTGTTGCCGGCGGCGGTGCCGGACAGGGCGACGGACTTCTTCGGCTTGAAGGTCGGGGTTGCGGTCGTATCGTTCATGTTTTCCCTCCGAAAACTGATGGTGCAGGGTACTGCTTATTTCTTGGCGGCGAACAGGGCATCGAGCTGCTGCTCGAAGGCGTGGTAGCCGATGCGGTCGTAGAGTTCCTCGCGGGTCTGCATGGTCTCCACCACATTGCGCTGGTGGCCATCGCGGCGGACCGCCTGGTAGACGTTCTCGGCGGCCTTGTTGGCGGCACGGAAGGCCGACAGCGGGAACAGCTGGATGGCGACGCCCGCCGAGGCCAGTTCATCGCGGCTGAACAGCGGGGTGGCACCGAATTCAGTGATGTTGGCCAGCACCGGCACCTTCACCGCGTCGACAAAGCGGCGGTAGGTGTCCAGGTCGTAGGCGGCCTCGGCGAAGATGCCATCGGCACCGGCCTCGACACAGGCGATGGCGCGTTCGATGGCCTTGTCCACGCCGTCCACCTGGATGGCATCGGTACGTGCGATCAGGAAGAAGTCCGGATCGGTCTTGGCGTCAGCCGCGGCCTTCACGCGGTCGACCATTTCACCCTGCGACACAATTTCCTTGCCCGGGCGGTGGCCACAGCGCTTGGCGCCGACCTGGTCTTCGATATGGCAGGCGGCCGCGCCGGCCTTGATCAGCGACTTCACGGTGCGCGCGATGTTGAACGCGCTCGGGCCGAAGCCGGTGTCGATGTCGACCATCAACGGCAGGTCGCAGACATCGGTGATGCGACGCACATCCACCAGCACGTCTTCCAGGGTGTTGATGCCCAGGTCCGGCAGGCCCAGCGAGCCGGCGGCAACGCCGCCACCGGACAGGTAGATGGCGCGGAAGCCGGCGCGCTTGGCCAGCAGGGCGTGGTTGGCGTTGATCGCGCCGATCACCTGCAGCGGCGATTCGGCAGCCAGCGCCTCACGGAAGCGGGCACCGGCGGAAAAAGGAGTGGAAGCGGTCATGCGGCAATCCAGGTTGAAGAACGCAGGGGTAGGCGCAAACACCGTGCCAAGCTGCAAGCGGTTGATTTCAAAGGCATGACCATGGCGCAGCAGTGAAACATATGAAACATTGAAACGGATGTATCATGAAACACCACTCGCCCGTGCCACCGCCATGTACCTGCCCCGCTCGCCCCTGCGCCATGCCGACACCGACCCCGGCCGCCCGGTGATCTGGACGGTCAGCGTCTCGCGCCTGACCGGCCTGCTCGGCGACGTCATTCCCGAGTTCGACCGCCGTGCGCGCATCGAGCAGATCAACCTCGGCTTCGAGGAAGCGGTGGACGTGATCGGCCAGCGCCTGCGCCGCGAGCACTGCGACGTGGTCATCGCCGGTGGCTCCAACGCCGCCTGGCTGCGCGGCCGGCTCGACCTGCCGCTGGTGCCCATCCAGGCCAACGGATTCGACCTGATGGAGGCGCTGGCGCGTGCACGGCGCATCGCCAGCCGCATCGGCCTGGTCACCCACGCCAGTGACGTACCGGTATTCAGCAACTTCCAGCAGAGCTTCGGCCTGGATATCGAGCATCGGCGCTTTGTCACCCGCGAGGACGCGCGCGACTGCATCGCAGACCTGCGCGCCAACGGCATCGAGGTGATCGTCGGCACCGGCATGGCCATCGACCACGCCGAGCAGGCCGGCCTGCCGGGCGTGCTGCTGTATTCGGCCGATTCGGTGCGGCAGGCGTTTGAACACGCACTGGAACTGACCCAGGCCCTGGCCCGCTCCGGTGGCACCCGCCCTGCCCCGCGTCGCCGCGCCGCGTCGCGCGCCGATGCGCATGAGCTGCTCGGCGACAGCGACGCGATGGCGCAGGTGCGCGCACAGATCGCGCTGTATGCGCCGCATGACAGCACCGTGCTGGTCAGCGGCGAGACTGGCACCGGCAAGGAACTGGTCGCGCGCCAGCTGCACGCTGCCAGCGCTCGTCGTGGACGCTTCGTGGCGCTGAACTGCGGCGCGATCAGCGAATCATTGCTGGAGGCCGAGCTGTTCGGTTACAGCGATGGCGCCTTCACTGGCGCGCGGCGGGGGGGCCGTGTCGGCCTGGTCGAGGCGGCCGATGGCGGCACTCTGTTCCTGGATGAAATCGGCGAACTGCCACTACCGCTGCAGACCCGCCTGCTGCGGGTGCTGGAAGAACGCGAAGTGCTGCGCGTGGGTGCCACCGAACCCACCCCCGTGGATCTGCGCGTCGTCGCTGCCACGCTGCAGTCACTGGAACAGCGCGCCGCCGCCGGAAGTTTCCGCCGCGACCTGTATTACCGCCTGGCTGCGCTGCGCATTGCCCTGCCCGCGCTGCGTGCGCGGCGCAGTGACATTGCGCTGCTGACACAGCATTTCTTCCGCCAGCTGCGTGGCATCGACGCGCCGCTGGACGAGGCTGCAATGACCACACTGACCAACGCCGAATGGCCCGGTAACGTGCGAGAGCTTCGCAACCTGGTGGATCGCCTGCGCATCCACTGGCAGCCGGGCGAAGAATTGATCAACACCGCGCGGTTGATGCAGCTGGCACCGGAGCTGATGCGCGAGGGCACCCCTGCCATGCCGGTGGAAAGCAACGGCAAGCGCCCCCCGCGTGCGCAGCTGGAAGCCGTGCTGCAGGAACACCGCAATGACCGCGAAGGCATGGCGCAGGCGCTGGGCGTGTCACGCACCACGCTGTGGCGCTGGCTGCGCGCGGAAGGGCTGTAGAGTCGAGCTTGCTCGACTAGAGAAAATCAGCCGAGCATGGCTCGGCCCCACAGAAAAGCAGTCGAGCAAGCTCGACTCTACAGATGGCGCGAGCGCGCCCAGCGCGCCTCGATGGCGAACCGGCCACTGCCCACCGCAGCAATCCACAGCAGCACCCCGAGCGGAACTTCGCTCAGGTAGAAGAACCAGCTCAGCCAATCGGGCACGCTCAGCCCGGCCGGAATGCGCGCAATGCCATCGGTCAGTGCTGCCACCGCGCAGATCGCGGCCAACAGCAGGGCCGACGGGCGGCTGAGCAGGCCCAACACCAGCAGGCCACCCGCAATCCACTCAATTGCGCCGAGCACCGGCGCATTGAACACCGGGAACGGAATGCCGGCATCGACCAGCGTATGCACCATGCGTTCGCGGCCGGCCTCGGTGAACACCTTGTTCCAGCCGGAGACGCAGAACATTACCCCGGCCACGATGCGGGCAAGCAGCAGAAGAGACGCTTCCACGCCACGGCGCGGTGATGGCACGGCAAACAGGCAACGCCAGGAGGGCATGGCAACTCCGGATGTCGAGGGAATCGATCGCAGTGTGACGGTTGGCAGCCTGCTCGCAGATGAAGCGGGCCAGTCCGAACACGACAACCCGCTTTCGTAGAGTCGAGCTTGCTCGACTGGGTATAGAGCAGTCGAGCAAGCTCGACTCTACGAAAGCGGCTGAGCATGGCTCGGCCCTACAGAGGACACGTCAGCCGGGCCGCATCATTCACGGGTACAGCAGCCGCTTGCTCCAGCGCCCTTCGGCACCGGCCTCATAGCACCAGCGCTCGTGCAGGCGGAACTGCGCGCCGTACCAGAACTCGATGCGGTCAGGCACCACGCGCAGGCCGCTCCAGCCTTCCGGTCGCGGCACGTCCTTGCCCTCGAAGCGGGCTTCGATCTCGGCCACGCGCGCGTCGAATTCCTCACGCGTCGCCAGCGTCTTCGACTGCTGCGAAGCCCACGCGCCGATCTGGCTCATGCGCGGGCGGCTGGCGAAATAGACATCGGCTTCGGCATCGGCGACCTGTTCGACACGGCCTTCGATGCGCACCTGGATACCCGCCTCGCGCAGGCTGCGCCACAGGAACAGCAGCGCGGCCTGCGGATTGGCCTGCAGTTCCCGGCCCTTGTGGCTGTCCAGGTGGGTGTAGAACACGAAACCGCGCTCGTCGAACGCCTTCAGCAGCACGGTGCGCGCGGAGGGGCGGCCCTGCGCATCAGCGGTGGCCACGGTCATCGCGTTCGGCTCGACCTCGCGGCTCTGTTTGGCCTCTTCGAACAGGCCGGCAAACGTGGACAGGGCTTCGGCGTACAGGTCGCTCATGATTGCGTTCTTCTCACACGGTTTGGGCTATTGTGGCTGCATGGTCGCTGCTGCGTATATGCCCCAGGTGAAAGGATTCCCCGAAACATTGGCCGAGCGGGTTCTGGACGATGTGCTGGGCAGCGGCACGGCAGTTCCAGTATTGGCGATCAGCGGCCTGCAGGGGAGCGGCAAATCGACGCTGGCCGCGCAGGTGGTGGCCCGCGCCCAGGCGCGCGGCCTGAACGCGGCCACGCTGTCGATCGATGATGTCTACCTGACCCGTGCGCAGCGCCAGCGGCTGGCCCGCCAGGTACACCCACTGCTGATCACCCGCGGCCCGCCCGGTACCCACGATCTGCTACTGGCCCACGCCGTGCTCGACGCCGTGGCCGCGCGCCAGCCCTTCGCAATGCCACGCTTCGACAAGCTGGCCGATGAGCGCCTGCCCGAGGCGCAGTGGCCTCGCCTGCAACAACCGCTGGACCTGCTGGTATTCGAAGGCTGGTTCCTCGGCACGCCCGCGCAGGATGAAGAGGCGCTGGAAAGCCCGCTGAACGCACTGGAACGCGAGGCCGACACCGATGGCCGCTGGCGGCGCTGGTGCAACCAGGCGCTGGCCCGCGACTACCCGGCGCTGTGGCAGCGCTGCCACCGCCTGTGGTTCCTGCAGCCACCGGACTTCTCGGTGGTGCCGCGCTGGCGCTGGCAGCAGGAACAGAATCTACAGGCGGCACAGCCGGGCCGGCACGGCATGAGCCGGCCGCAGCTGGAGCGCTTCGTGCAGTACTACGAGCGGGTCAGCCGCCAGGCGCTGCAGGCCCTGCCCGCCCTGGCCGACCACGTGGTGGTGCTGGACGGGCAGCGCCAGGTGCAGGACGTGCGCTGAGGCCACCTACTCCACCAGGAACGTCACCCGCAGGTTGACCCGCCATTCGGTGATCTCGCCGCTGCCGTTGGTGACCACCTTGGTCTCGTTCACCCAGGCGCCCTGGATGCCCTTGACCGTCTCGGAAACCTTCTTCAGCCCGCTGCGCACCGCGTCCTCCACACTTTTCGGCGAGGAGGCGGTGATTTCGATGACCTTGGCGACCGTCATGGCCTGTACTCCGGCTGGCGCGGGAGACCCCGCAGGAACGCCTACCCTGACGTGAAGAACGTAAAGGCCGGGGCACGGAGGTGTTAGCATCAGAGGGCATGAATCCTGCTCCGAACCTGATCCTGATCGGCCCGATGGGCGCCGGCAAAACCTGCATCGGCCGCCGCCTGGCCGAGCGCTTCACGCTGGACTTCGTCGATGTCGACCAGGCCATCGTCGATGCCGCCGGCGCCAGCATCCCCACCATTTTCGAGCATTCGGGCGAAGCCGGCTTCCGCAGCCATGAACGCGAGGCGCTGGCACGCGTGCTGGAAGGCCGTGGCCAGCTGGTCTCCACCGGCGGCGGTGCGGTGCTGGACCCCGGCAACCGTGCGCTGATCGCCCAGCGCGGCTTCGTGGTCTACCTGCGGGTCAGTGTGGCCGCGCAGCTGGAACGCCTGGCCCGCGACAAGGGCCGGCCGTTGCTGCAGCGCCCGGACCGCGAGCAGGTGCTGCACGATCTGGCCGCACACCGCGACCCGCTGTACCGCGAGCTGGCCGACCTCACCCTCGATACCGACCCATACACCGCTGCCGACGCGACCGCCCATCTGGTGGTCAAGCTGGCCACGCAATGGCAGCGCCAGGACCTGACCGCATGACCTCCCCCGCCCTGCTGCAGGTCGCCGTTGGCGGCGACCGCCCCTACTCCATCACCATCGGCGCCGGTGCCCAGGCCGATGGCGCCGCACTGGCGTCGCACGTTCGCGGCCGCCATGTGCTGCTGCTCAGCGACAGTGAAGTGGCGCCGCGCTATCTGGCGTCGGTGAAGCAGACGCTGCTGGCGGCACGTCCCGACCTGATCATCGGCGAACACGTGCTGGCTGCGGGCGAAGCCTCCAAGACCCTGGCCGAGTTCGGCCGCGCCATCGAAGCGCTGGCCACGTTGGGTGCCACCCGCGATGCCTGCGTGTTCGCGCTGGGCGGCGGCGTGGTCGGCGACCTGGCGGGCTTCGCTGCGGCGTGCTGGATGCGTGGCGTGGACTGCGTGCAGTTGCCGACCACCCTGCTGGCGATGGTCGATTCGTCGGTGGGCGGCAAGACCGCGGTGGACATCCCGGCTGGCAAGAACCTGGTCGGCGCCTTCCACCCGCCACGCGCGGTGATCGCTGATACCCGCGTGCTGGCCACCCTGCCACCGCGCGAACTGCGTGCCGGCCTGGCCGAAGTGGTGAAGTACGGTGCGCTGGGCGATGCCGCCTTCTTCGACTGGCTGCAGCAGAATGCCGAGGCGCTGGTTGCTGGCGTAGACGGAGTGCTGTCCGAAGCGATCGCACGCAGCTGCCGGCACAAGGCCGCGATTGTCGAACGCGATCCGTTCGAGAAGGGCGAGCGCGCCCTGCTCAACCTCGGCCACACCTTCGGCCATGCCATCGAGACCGAACAGGGTTACTCGGCCCCCGGCCGCGATGCGCTGAACCACGGCGAAGCGGTGGCGGTGGGCATGGTGCTGGCGGCGAAGCTGTCCACCGATCTGGGCCTGGCCGACGATGCCGACCGCATGCGCCTGCAGGCGCTGCTTGAACGGCTCGGCCTGCCGGTGGCGATCCCGGCCGGGCTGGACCCGCAGGCCCTGCTCGGCCGCATGCGGCTGGACAAGAAGAACGTGGCCGGCCGCCTGCGCCTGGTGCTGTGGCGGGGCATGGGCCGTGCCGAAGTGGTGCCGGACGTGGATGAGGCAGCGGTGCTGAAGGTGCTGTCGGCCCGGTAGTGGGGGGGGGGGGGGGGGGGGG
>NZ_JASJSU010000026.1:0-3015 GCF_030237045.1 Stenotrophomonas maltophilia group sp. Smal17 | reverse complement strand
CCCGTTGCTGACATTGCCGGCCAGCGGCCGGCACTACCGCGTTGCGGCAGGGGTCACCCGTGCCCCGCTACAATCAGTGCCATGCACGTCTACCTGCAACATCCCGATGCCGGTGCGCAGGCGCCGCGCTTCCTGCGCCTGAGCCTGCAGCCGGACCTGTTCGGCGGTTGGGAACTGCTGCGCGAGAGCGGTCGCGTCGGTGGCCGCTCGCAGCTTCGGCGCGAGCTGTTCCTGCAGGCCGATGAAGCACGCCATGCCTTCGAGAAGGCCCGTGATGCCGAACTGCATCGCGGCTTCCAGATCCTTTCGCACGGCGACTGACGCCGCTGCCAACTTTCGCCCAAGGAATGCCCATCGTGACCAGCCCTCTCCGCAACGATCGCCTGCTGCGCGCCCTGCGCCGCGAACCGGTGGACTGCACCCCCGTCTGGTTGATGCGCCAGGCCGGCCGCTACCTGCCGGAATACCGTGCGACCCGGGCCAAGGCCGGCAGCTTCCTGGCCATGGCCAAGACCCCGGAGATCGCCTGCGAAGTCACCCTGCAGCCGCTGCGCCGCTTCCCGCTGGACGCGGCCATCCTGTTCTCGGACATCCTCACCATTCCCGATGCGATGGGCCTGGAGCTGTACTTCGTCGAAGGCGAAGGCCCGAAATTCCGCCACCCGGTGCGCGATCAAGCCGCCATCGCCAGGCTGGCAGTGCCGGACATGGAACAGGATCTGGGCTATGTGATGGACGCGGTGCGTCTGATCCGCCGCGAGCTGGACGGCCAGGTGCCGCTGATCGGCTTCTCCGGCAGCCCGTGGACACTGGCCTGCTACATGGTGGAAGGCGGCGGCAGCAAGGACTTCGCGCGCATCAAGGCGATGGCGCTGAACCACCCGCAGGCCCTGCACCGCTTGCTGGAAGTGACCACCGAGGCGGTGATTGCCTACCTCGGCGCGCAGCGCACGGCCGGTGCGCAGGCGCTGCAGGTGTTCGACACCTGGGGCGGCGTGCTGTCGCCGGCGATGTACCGCGAGTTCTCGCTGCGCTACCTGCAGCGGATTGCCCAGGGCCTGGACCGTGGCGAAGGCAACGAGCGTACCCCGCTGATCCTGTTCGGCAAGGGCACCGGCCTGCACCTGGAAGCGCTGTCGCAGACCGGCGCCGATGCGCTCGGCCTGGACTGGACGCTGGACCTGGACGAGGCCCTGCGCCGCACCGGCGGTCGCGTCGCCCTGCAGGGCAACCTCGACCCGACCACACTGTACGCCTCGCCCGATGCCATCGCCGCGGCCGCCGCGCGCGTGCTCGACACCTACGCCGCCGGCAATGGCGGTTCGCGCGAGGGCCACGTGTTCAACCTCGGCCACGGCATGTCACCGGACATGGACCCGGCACACGTGCAGGTACTGGTCGACGCGGTGCACGCGCACAGCCAGCGCTGAGCATTGCGCAGGCAACCACGGCGCGATGTTGATCGCGCCGTGACCCGCATTGCGCGATCATGGCATCCCCCACGCTGCACCGGCCGCACGCCATGTCCACATCGCCATCGAACTACGCCCGCCACCGCCCCCTGCTGTGGCTGGTGTCGCTGGCGATCTTCATGCAGATGCTGGATTCGACCATCGTCAACACGGCGCTGCCGGCGATGGCGGCCAGCCTGGGCGAAAGCCCGCTGCAGATGCAGTCGGTGGTGTTCAGCTACGCGCTGGCGGTCGCCACCTTCATCCCGGCCTCCGGCTGGATCGCCGACCGCTATGGCACGCGGCGCACCTTCCTGGTGGCGATCATCCTGTTCACTCTCGGCTCGTTGGCCTGCGCGCTGGCCCAGCACCTGCACCAGCTGGTCGGTGCGCGCGTGCTGCAGGGCATCGGCGGCGCGATGCTGCTGCCGGTCGGTCGCCTGGCGGTGATGCGTTCGGTGTCGCGCGAGGATTTCCTGCGCGCAATGAGCTTCATCGCCATTCCGGCCCTGGTCGGTCCTTTGATCGGCCCGACCCTGGGCGGCTGGCTGGTCGAGATCGCATCCTGGCACTGGGTGTTCCTGATCAACCTGCCGATCGGCGTGATCGGTTTCATCGCCGCGATGAAGATCATGCCCGACCACTACGCCAGCCATCGCACCCGCTTCGACCTGCGCGGCTACGTCATGCTGGCCTTCGCGATGGTGGTGTTGTCGCTGGCGCTGGACGGCATCTCCGGCCTCGGCACGCCGCACGCGCTGGTGATGCTGATGACCGTTGCCGGCCTGGCAGCGCTGGTGGGCTACTGGCTGCACGCGGCCAACTCCACCGCGCCGCTGTTCTCGCTGGCACTGTTCCGCGTGCCCAGCTACCGCATCGGCATCCTTGGCAACCTGTTCTCGCGCATCGGCAGCAGTGCCATGCCGATGCTGATCCCGCTGCTGCTGCAGGTCGGCCTGGGCCTGGGCCCGATGAACGCCGGCCTGATGATGGTGCCCGTCGCTGCGGCCGGCATGGTGTCGAAGAAGCTGGCGGTGAAGCTGGTCGAGCGCTACGGCTACCGCCGCGTGTTGATGGTCAACACCGTGCTGGTGGGGCTGGCGATGGCCAGCTTCATCCTGATGACACCGGGCCAGCACCTGGCGTGGCGCCTGCTGCAGCTGGCGTTCTTCGGTGCGGTCAATTCGCTGCAGTTCACCGTGATGAACACCGTGACCCTGCGCGACCTTGACCGCGAGTTCGCCAGTTCCGGCAACAGCCTGCTGTCGATGGTGATGATGCTCGCCGCCGGTTTCGGTGCCGCCGCGGCGGGCAGCCTGCTGGCTGCGTTCGGTACCCACCTGGACAGCAACAGTGCCACCGCTGCGCTGCATGCCACGTTCCTGTGCGTGGGTGCGATCACGCTGACGTCGACGATGATCTTCTGGCAGTTGCCGGACACCAAGCCGGAGCCACGACAGGTCGAGCACGTAGCGGAGTGAGGGGGGGCGGCAGGGCCTGCGGCCCTGCACCGGCTGCAAGCAACGGCAACGGCCAAAGCCAAAGCAGCATTCCGTGGGGTGGT
>NZ_JASJSU010000025.1:36159-50752 GCF_030237045.1 Stenotrophomonas maltophilia group sp. Smal17 | reverse complement strand
TTTTGTCGATTTCAGCCGCGACACGGTACCCCCAGGTGGTCGCCAAAACGACCACATGGCGCTCACTTGTCTGTTCCGAAAACAACATTGTCCAACCGACACAATGTGATACGTGAAGTCGGGGCGGGCCCGCAGGCCGGCGCCATCGCCTGGGTTGGCCAAATCTGTCGTCATCCGCACTTTTCAGTCAGCTGCGGTTGTGGTTGGGTCCCTGCATGCCCTATCCTCTGCGCCGGCGCCTGGGGAGGCGCCACCAAAGGATTCAGGTCCCAGACCCTTTCTCAACCCATGGATTGTGCTTCGCCGTCGGCGAAGTGCTGGATGACTCATATGAACAAATCGAATTCGCTCGCCCCCGTGCTGGCCTGCGCGCTGCTGGGTGCCGGCCTGTTGGGCGCCAGTGCCCCGGCGTCGGCGGGTCTGCGCGACAGCTTCGCCAACAGCCGCACCTCTGCCCAGGAGCAGAGCAAGAAGGGCCAGGCCGAGATTCCGGTCTGCACCAAGCCGCTGGGTTCCATCTCGGTGATCGAGCCGGAAGACGTGGTGAACTGGTGGACCGGCCAGCAGCTGCCGGCGCCTTCGAAGCTGATCAAGGTCTTCGTCAACAAGTCCAAGTGCTTCACCCTGGTGGACCGTGGCGTCGGCATGGCCGCTGCCCAGGCAGAGCGTGCGCTGGCCAGCGAAGGCCAGCTGCGCGGCCGCTCCAACATCGGCAAGGGCCAGATCCGCGCCGCCGACTACGTGCTGGTGCCGGACCTGATCTCGCAGAACAGCAACGCCGGCGGCAACGCCATCGGTGGCCTGCTGGGCGGCCTGATCGGCGGCAAGGCCGGTGCGGTGGTCAGCGGCCTGAACTTCCGCAGCAAGACCGCGGACGTGACCCTCACCCTCACCGACGTGCGCTCCTCCGAGCAGGTGGCCATAGTCGAGGGCAACTCGAAGAAGACCGACCTGGGCTGGGGCGCCGGTGGTGGCCTGTTCGGCGGCGGCGGCATCGGCGCGATGGGCGTGGGTGGCTATGCCAACACCGAAATCGGCCAGGTGATCACCCTGGCCTACCTGCAGGCCTACACCAACATGGTGGCCGAGCTGGGCGGCCTGCCGGCCAATGCCTCGGCGGCCAATTCCGGCCAGGCAGTGACCATGCTCAAGGCCGGTCGCCTGCTGGCCAATGCCAAGGGCACCGGTGCGCCGGTGCGCTCGCTGGAGCCGGGCATGCTGCTGTACCCCACCGGCGTCAAGGAAGGCACCATGTGGGAAGTGGAAGACGAAATGGGCAACAAGGGCTGGGTCAATTCCACCCTGATGGAAACGGCCAAGTAAGCCGCCTGCGTGCCGGCCCCGCGCCGGCACGCGCCGCCTGCCGGGGCCGGCCTTCGTGGACGGCCCTGCCAGGGGCGCGGCCCCGCTGCAACGCAGCGGCTCGCCGGTGCCGCCTTTGACTTTGATGAATACTCTTGGGTTTGTTGCCCTGCGGCCCGATAATGGGGGCATGGAAATCAAGTCCGACAACCCCGACCACGGCTTCCAGTTCCCCGGCCAGTTCGAGCTCAGCGCGATGGGCCCGGCCAACCGCGGCCTGGAACATGAGCTTCCCCGCCTGCTGCTGGCGGCCGGCATTGATGTCGTCAATGAACGCATCAGCTGGAAACACTCAAGCAACGGCAAGTACGTGTCCGTCCGCATCGTGTTCAAGGCCGAGAGCCGCGAACAGTACGACCTGGCGCACCAGGCGCTGCGCGACCACCCGGAAGTGAAGTGGACGCTGTAGCCGACAGCTGCCCGGCCGAAGCCGCCCCGGAAGACCGCGCGCCGCGCCCGGCGGTGGTCCGTGACCTCGGCCGCCAGGCATACGAGCCGGTGTGGCGTGCCATGCAGCGCTTCACCGACCAGCGCAGCGACGCCGACGCCGACGAGCTGTGGGTGGTCGAGCACGACCCGGTGTTCACCCTGGGCCAGGCCGGCAAGGACGAGCACGTGCTGGCGCCGGGCGATATCCCCGTGCTGCACGTGGACCGCGGCGGCCAGGTGACCTATCACGGCCCCGGCCAGATCGTGGTCTACCCGCTGTTGCGCCTGCCGCGGCTGGGCATTGGTGTGCGCGACTATGTCTGCCGCATCGAGCAGGCCCTCATCGATACCCTGGCCGAGTGGAACATCGGTGCCGAACGCCGCGAGGGCGCCCCGGGCGTCTACGTCGGCGGCGCCAAGATCGCCGCGCTCGGCATCCGCGTGCGCCGCGGCTGCACCTTCCATGGCCTGGCCTTCAACGTGTCCATGGACCTGGAACCCTTCCACCGCATCAACCCCTGTGGCTATCAGGGGTTGCAGGTGACATCGGTAGTAGACTTGGGCGGGCCCTCCGGGATGGAGGCCGTCAAGCCGGTGCTGCTGGACCACCTGGCCCGCCAGTTCGGCCTGCTGCTGCAGCACACGCCCGAACTGCCCGATCTTTCTGCGGCCGCCTGACCGCCCCCCGGAACTGCCATGACTGAAACCACCGCCCGTTCCATTCCCCTGCAGATCGTGCAGGGCGACTCTCCGTCCGCCGCGCCGTTGCAGGCCGGGGTCAAGCAGCTGGGCGGTGACAAGATCAACCGCTCGCCGGTGCAGTTCGCCGATGCGCCGGTGCTGCGCAAGCCGTCCTGGATCCGCGTGCGCATTCCCTCGGGCAATGCCGTGCAGAACCTGAAGGCCAAGCTGCGCGAGAACCGCCTGGTGACCGTGTGCGAGGAAGCCAGCTGCCCGAACATCCACGAATGCTTCGGCCACGGCACGGCCACCTTCATGATTCTCGGCGAGGTCTGCACCCGCCGCTGCTCGTTCTGCGACGTGGCCCACGGCCGCCCCAAGCCGCCGGATGCCAACGAGCCGGCCAGCCTGGGCCAGACCGTGGCCGACATGGGCCTGAAGTACGTGGTGGTGACCAGTGTCGATCGCGATGACCTGCGCGACGGCGGTGCCCAGCATTTCGTCGACTGCATCAGCGCCATCCGCGCGAAGTCGCCGGGCACCCGCATCGAAGTGCTGACCCCGGACTTCCGCGGCAAGGGCCGCATGGAGCGCGCGCTGGAGATCCTGGCGCAGAACCCGCCGGATGTGTTCAACCACAACATCGAAACCGTGCCGGACCTGTACCGCAACGTGCGCCCGGGTGCCGATTACCAGTGGTCGCTGAACCTGCTGAAGAACTTCAAGGCGCAGCACCCGGAGGTGCCGACCAAGAGCGGCATCATGCTGGGCCTGGGCGAGGAGTTCGAGCAGATCAAGGCCACCATGCGTGACCTGCGCGCGCATGACGTGGACATGATCACCATCGGCCAGTACCTGCAGCCGACCGCGCACCACCACCCGGTGCTGAAGTACTGGACCCCCGAGGACTACAAGGCGCTGGAAGACTACGGCTACGAGCTGGGCTTCAGCCACGTGGCCTCCGGCCCGATGGTGCGTTCGTCGTACCACGCCGACGTCCAAGCCAAGGGCGCCGGCATTTCCTGAGGTGGGTGCGGACCGTTGGTCCGCACGCCTTCGCCGGGCATGGCCCGGCGCTACCAATGGGTGCGGCCCCCCTCACCGGTGGGTGCGGACCGTTGGTCCGCACGCCTTTGCCTGCATTCACAATTTGCTACACCGGCCCCGCTAGGCTGGCTTTCCACCGAGCGCGGCCGGGTGACAAACCCGGCAACTTTCGGCACTGTCGTGGTGTCTGAACACCCTGCAGTCTCCCCCTTGGCAAGGCGCCTTCGAGCACGTCAATGAAATTCAAAGCCCCCGCATTCCTGATGGCCCTGGCGCTGGTCGCGCCGCTGGCGCTGGCGGCCAAGGCCGACTCGCCTGCATTGCCCGCGGCGGCCACCGCCGATCAGGTGACCACCTCCAAGCTGGTGTACGGCCTGCTGTCCGACAGCCGCTACGCGTACCGCCCGCGCGCGCTGGACGAGGCCACCTCCAAGGACGTGTTCAAGCGCTACCTGGAGACGCTGGACGGCGGCAAGCAGTACTTCACCCAGGCCGACGTGGCGCGCTTCGCGCCGTTCGAAGCCAATATCTCTTCGGCCATCCGTGGCGGCGAGCTGGAGCCGGCGTTCCAGGTGTTCGCCGTCTACAAGCAGCGCGTGGGCGAGCGCGTGGCCTACGCGCGCAGGCTGCTCAAGCAGGAGCCGGACTTCACCACCGACGAGCGTTTCGAATACGACCGCAAGAAGGTGCCGTGGGCGGCCAGCAGCGCCGAGCTGGATGAGCTGTGGCGCAAGTCGGTCAAGAACGACTGGCTGCGCCTGAAGCTGGCCGGCAAGAAGCCGGACGATATCCGCAAGACGCTGGACAAGCGCTATGCCACGCTGGAGAAGTCGGTCAATGAACTGAAGGGCGAAGACGTCTTCCAGTTCTTCATGAACTCGTACACCAGCGCGGTTGATCCGCACACTGATTACTTCACCCCGCGCACCGCCGAGAACTTCAACCAGGCGATGTCGCTGTCGCTGGAAGGCATCGGCGCGCAGCTGCAGCGCCAGGACGACGTGGTGGTGATCCGCGAGATCATCGCCGGTGGCCCGGCAGCGGTCGACGGCACGCTGAAGCCGGGTGACCGCATCGTCGGCGTCGGCCAGGGCAAATCCGGCCTGGTCGAGGACGTGATCGGCTGGCGCATCGATGATGTCGTGGCCAAGATCCGCGGTGCGAAGGACACCCAGGTCAAGCTGGAATTCATTCCGGCCGCGGAAGGCGCCGACGGCAAGCACCACACCCTGGTGCTGACCCGGCAGAAGGTGCGCCTGGCCGAACAGGCCGCCAAGGGCGAGACCATGACCATTCCGGCCGCCAACGGTGAACCGGCACGGAAGGTCGGCGTGATCAAGCTGCCGACCTTCTACCAGGACTTCGAAGGCCGTCGCCGCAATGCCGCCGACTACGCCTCGGCCACCCGCGACGTGGCCAAGCTGCTGGCCGGTTTCAAGAACGACAAGCTGGATGGCGTAGTGCTGGACCTGCGCAACAACGGCGGTGGTTCGCTGGATGAAGCCATCGAACTGACCGGTCTGTTCATCGAGCAGGGCCCGGTGGTGCAGGTGCGCGAGTCCGGTGGCCGCGTCACCGTCAACAGTGACCGCAACCAGGGCGTGGCGTGGGATGGCCCGCTGGCGGTGCTGATCAACCGCGGTTCGGCCTCGGCCTCGGAAATCTTCGCCGGCGCCATCCAGGACTACGGTCGTGGCCTGGTGATCGGTGAGACCAGCTTCGGCAAGGGCACCGTGCAGAACATCGTCGACCTCGACCGTTGGCCGAGCGGCGAAACCCAGCGCTTCGGCCAGGTCAAGCTGACCATCGCCCAGTTCTTCCGCATCAGCGGCAGCAGCACCCAGCACAAGGGCGTGGTGCCGGACCTGGCCTTCCCGGCCAGCGTCGATGCCACCGAGTTCGGCGAAAGCACCTACGACAACGCATTGCCGTGGACCCGCATCGCTGCGGTGCCGCACACCCAGTACGGCAACTTCGCGCCGCTGCTGCCGAAGCTGGAAACCCGTCACGACGCGCGCATCGCCTCTGACAAGGAATTCCAGTGGTGGAACGAGGACGTGCAGCAGTTCCGCACCGAGGCAGCGAAGAAGTACATCTCGCTCAACGAGGCGACCCGCCGCGCCGAACGCGAGCGCCAGGATGCCCAGCGCAAGGAACGCCAGGTGCAGCGCAAGGAACTGGGCCTGGCCCTGGACCCGCTGGCTGATGACAGCAGCGACGACGGCCTGACCGGCAACGAGCGCGACATCGTCAAGGATGCCGCACGCGAGAAGGCGGCGGAGAAGCGCCCGGACCCACTGCTGCGCGAGTCGGCCTCGATCCTGGCCGATGCGGTGAACCTGCTGGCCAACGACCGCCCGCTGTCGGCACAGGTGCTGCCGCAGTCCACTGGCGCCGGCCGCTGGGCCGACTGAGCCGCCAGCCCGCTTGAAAAGGGGACGGAGGGGATTAAGTCGTTTGTGGCACAAACGACTTAATCCCCTCCGTCCCCTTTTTTGTGCATGAACAGGCCGCAACGGCGGGGGCGGGCAGGAGTACTTTCGACCTGCCGCACACGGCTGCGGGACTACCCTTGGCGGTACCGTCCTCGCAGGAGTACCCATGCGGGCCTCCCGTCTTACCAGCGCTGCCGTGGCCCTCAGCAGCGCCCTGATCCTGTCGGCCTGTGGTGGCCGTGCCGCCGACAGCACCCTGCTGCGTGAATCCTTTGATTCCGGCGACACCTTCTCGCGCACCGTCGATGGCCGTCCCGGTGATGCCTGCGAAGCGGCGCGGCGGACCCTGCTCAGCCAGGGCTATGCCATTGCCCGCTCGGACGAGGCACAGGTGGAGGGCAACAAGAATTTCCAGCCCCGCGACGACGATCACGAGCAGCTGGTGCTGCGCATCTCCTGTGCGCCGCGTGGCAGCCAGACGCTGGTGTTCGTCAGCGCGGTGCAGGACCGCTATGCGCTGAAGAAGAGCCCGACGTCGGCCAGCGTGGGCGTGGGTGCACTGGGCTCGGTGTCGCTGCCGTTCGGCAGCAACGATGATTCGCTGGTGAAAGTGGCCAGCAGCACAGTCACCGATGCGGAGTTCTATCGTCGTTTCTTCCAGCGCCTGCAGCAGTACCTGCCTGCGGACGCAGCCACGCCCGCGCCGCCTGCTTCGCCCGTACCTGCGACTCCGGAACCTGCACCGGCCAGCACGGACCAGGGGTGAGCGTGCGCGGCAGGTTGATCGGCATGGCCCTGCTGCTGGTGCCCGTGCTGGGGACGGCGGCCACGCCCGTGGACTGCACGCAGGGCCTGCTGCAGCGGCTGGGCTGGCGCTTCGAAGAGGCGGCGGTGGCCACGCCACAGGTGCACGGCGGTGCCGTGTGCACGCGCGCCACGTTGGCCGAGGCGCAGGCGGCGGGCGATCTACGCGTGCAGTGGCCGGCCGCAATGCCCGCTGCGGCCCGACAGGCACAACTGCGGCAACTGCTGGACGACCCGGCCACGGTCTGCGCCTATGCGTTCGAACTGGGCGCCGCCACGCAGCGTGCGGCGACCGCATTGCAGGACAATCCCACGTTCCGTTTTTCCGGCCCGCAGCTGGGCTGGATCGGCTTCGGCCTGCGGGGCGCACCCTCGCAAGGGTGGCAGCGCACACGCAGTTTCGGCCGCGGTTACGTGCCCAGCGCCGGCAACAGCCGTGCATTGCAGGCGTTCTACAGCGGCAGCGTGCGCGCCGAATGCGGCGTTGGCCGCCAGGTCGCGCAGCTGGCAACCCAGCGCGAACTGTATGGCGATGCTGCGTACGATACCGAGTTCAAACCCGCAGAACTGTCGATTGGCACGTTCCTGGCGCTGCATGACACCGACAGCATTCTGCTGGGTGCAAGCGCAGGTGATTTCTTCGCCGATGGCAAGGCCGTGCGCACATCGATGATGGGACGGCAGGCGTTCGTCGGCGTGCCGGGTTTCATCGAACATGTGTACGACAAGGGCACGCTGGACGATCTGAGCAACCAGGCCGAGAACTTCGTGGTGGTCGAGGTGGGCGAGGGCGCTGCGCAGGCGCTGGCCCTGCACGGCGGGCTGGCCTGGTACGACCAGCGCAATGCCGAGCTATGGAAACTCGCGCAGGACATCCCACGCATCGGCCAGCGCTATTTCGAGCGCCTGCTGTTCGAGCGCGACCAGGACCTGCGCGCACGGCTGGAACCGCGCTACCGCGACACGCTGGCACGCATGGACCAGCTGCTGGACGATCCGTTCTACCAGCAGTTCGTGATCTATGTGCATCCACGCGGTATACGTCCCATCGGCTACCACGTTGCCCGCCTGCTTGATCGCAACCCACGAACGCCGTTTTCGATCGACCTGGCGGTGCACAATCTGCATACCACGCTCTACCGGCGTTGGCGCGAGGCGCAGCTGCGCCACTGCGCGGCTACCGGCAGGCCAGGCAGCCTGACCCTAGACCCCAACTGAAGGTGAAACAATGGATATTGCAATGATCGGCCTCGGCCGCATGGGCGCCAACATGGCCCAGCGCCTGCATCGCGGCGGCCACCGCGTGGTCGGCTACGACCCGGGCGAAGGCGCCCGCCAGCGCGCCGCCGAGGCCGGCCTGGAAGTGGTGGATTCGCTGGCAGCTGCCGTCGCCGCGCTGCCGGTGCCGCGCGTGGTGTGGCTGATGGTGCCGGCCGGCGAAACCGTCGACCAGACCCTGGGCCAGCTGACCCCGCACCTGGCCGAGGGTGACATCGTCATCGACGGTGGCAACTCCAACTACCAGGACTCGATCCGTCGCGCCAAGGCGCTGGCCGAAGACGATCTGGGCTACGTCGACTGCGGCACCAGCGGTGGCGTGTGGGGCCTGCAGGAAGGCTACAGCCTGATGGTCGGCGGCGACGCCCCGGTGGTGGAGCAGATCGCCCCGCTGCTGCGCACGCTGGCCCCGGCCGAAGATCGCGGCTGGGCCCGCGTGGGTCCGTCCGGCGCCGGCCACTTCACCAAGATGGTCCACAACGGCATCGAGTACGGAATGATGCAGGCCTACGCCGAAGGCTTCGCGCTGATGGAGCGCAAGCAGGAGATGGAACTGGACCTGGCCCAGGTGGCGGAGGTGTGGCGCCATGGCAGCGTGGTGCGTTCGTGGCTGCTGGACCTGAGCACCGAAGCGCTCAAGCGCAATCCGTCGTTGGACGGCATCGCCCCGTACGTCGAGGATTCGGGTGAAGGCCGCTGGACCGTGGCCGAAGCGATCGCACTGGATGTGCCGGCCCCGGTGATCACGCTGTCGCTGCTGGAACGCCTGCGCTCGCGCGAATCGAATTCGTTCACCGACCGCCTGCTGTCGGCGATGCGCAATGAATTCGGCGGCCACGCCATCAAGAAGTCGTAAGAAACACCGGGGTCGGATCCCTTTCCGCAGGAAAGGGCTCTGACCCCATCAGGAAAGCTGTCTCCGATCGCCTCCACGCATGGCGTGGATCTACTGGTCACCCCAACGCGATTCGCCGCCCTTCGCGCGCACTGTCCATCCCGGCCTGCAGCAACCGCATCAGCTGCAGCGCCTGCGCCGCACTGACCGTCGCTTCACCATCGCCGTGCATCGCCGCCGCGAACTGTGCATACAGCCGCCGGTAATCGCCGGGCAGGTTGTCGACGGTGCTGCGCTGCACGTTGTCCTCGGCATCGCAGCGCAGCAGCTCGCCATGCCGCGGATCGATGCCCCAGCCCGGCGCACCCGGCGCAACACCGCGGCGCAGCTGCGCCTCCTGCACATCCAGGCCGTGCTTGATCCAGCTGCCCGTGCTGCCATGCACACTGAAGTGCGGTGTGGGTGCCGCCACCAGCGAACCGGCATGCACGATCGCGCGATGCCGTGGGTAGTGCAGCACCGCGTGGAAGTAATCGATGCCGCTGCCGCCTTCGCGCTGCACCGCCAGATCGGCGTCGATGGCCTCGGGCCAGCCGAACAGCACCAGCATCTGGTCCAGCAGGTGCGGGCCCAGGTCGTACCACACGCCGCTTCCAGGGCCATCCTGTTCGCGCCAGCGCTCGCGTACCTGCGGCCGGTAGCGGTCGAAATGCGCATGGCACTCGGCCACGTCACCAAGCGCACCCTCCGCCAACAGCGCCTGCAGGGTGAGGAAGTCGGCATCGAAGCGCCGGTTCTGGAACACGGTCGCGATGCGCCCGGCATCGCGCGCCGCGGCCAGTATTGCTTCGGCCTCGGTGACGTCGAGCGCGAATGGCTTGTCGACCAGCACATGCTTGCCCGCCGCCAGCGCGGCGATCGCCAACGGCGCGTGCTGTTCGTTGGGCGTGGCGATCACCACCGCATCCACCGCCGGATCGTCGAAGACCTGCTGTGGCGTGGCCCGCACGTGCACGTTGCTGAACGTGCGCAGGAGCGTGTCGCGCTGCGAACTGACGACGCTGTGCAGCACCAGTCCGGGCGTGTGCTGGATCAGCGGCGCATGGAAGACCCGGCCGGCGAGGCCGTAGCCGATCAGGGCCAGTTGCAGGTCGGGGCGCATCGCACAGCTCCGGCAGAGGGAAAGGGCAGGGTAAACGACCGGCGATCAGCGTCCAAAACTGAACCGTTGCCGTTGGAAACGCTTCGATTCACAGCGGCATGACTGCAACGCCACGCCTGCTCCACGGCGGCGTGTCCAGACTGGCAGCACATCCCGAAGGAGTACGACACGATGAGCAATACCACCCGCACGCTGATTGCTTCTGCCCTGACCCTGGGCCTGGCGCTGTCCTCCTCGGCCGCCTTCGCCAAGGACCCGGCCGCGAAGAGCCCGCCGACCAGCACCCATCCGGCAACCCATGCCGATCGCCATGACTCCAACGAGCCAGTGACCGATACCTGGATCACCACCAAGGTGAAGGCCGACCTGCTGGCCAGCAGCAACGTTCCGGGCACTGAAATCAAGGTGGAAACCGTGAACGGCGTGGTCAGCCTGAGCGGCGCCGTGGCGACCCAGGCCGAGAAGGACAAGGCGGTCACCACTGCCAAGGGCATCAAGGGCGTGACCCGCGTCGATGCCGCAGCACTCAAGGTCAGCGCCGCTGCCAAGCGCTGAACCTGGTGGGCGCCCCAGCTGGGGCGCCCAGCGGTTTCTTTGGAGCCGGGCCCTGCTCGGCGCCACCAAGAAGGGGACGCCCCCTACCCGTTCAGCCAGCCGCGCCCTGAATCCCAGAGTTGTGACCGCCTGCGCTATATTGCCGGTTCCGCCGCAGCCGGGCTGGTCCCGGCAGATGCTCCGCGGCCGTGCTGACGAGGAACTATGGCGCTGGTTTTCAGTGACGACATCTGGGACCGCTGGCGGTTGCCGGCCTTGGCGCTGGCGGCCGTCGCGATCATCGTGGTGCCATGGTTGACCCTGCGCAAACTGCAGCAGGACAGCGAACAGGCGATGGCCTGGGTCAACCATACCCAGGCCGTAGGCAATGCCCTGCAGCAGTTGCAGGCGGACGTGCGTGACGTCGAATCGGCCGCGTTGACCCTGTCCAAGGGCGTGGATGCGCCCGGCCTGCGCGAGCGCATGGCGCGCGCCAACGAGATTCCGGGGCGCCTGGCCGAGCTGGGCCGGATGACCCGCGACAATCCCGACCAGCTGATCCGCATCGGCCGTATCGAATCGATGCTGGAGGGCCGCATGGCGCTGGCCCGCGAGCTGGCCAGGTCCGAACCCAACAGCGATCAGCGCGGGCTGGTGCAGGATCTGAGCACGCGCTATCCCATCCGCGGCCTGGTCGAGGAATTGCAGGCCAGCGAGCAGGAACTGCTGGCACTGCGTGCAGAACAGGCGGCGCGCCAGCGCCGGCAGACCGAGTTTGTGTCCTGGAGCTCGCTGGTGGTGCAGCTGGCCCTGCTGGGCCTGGTGCTGTGGCTGCTGCATCGCCAGATTGGCCGCCGCCTGCACGCCGAGCGGCAGTCGCTGCGTTCGGCTGCGCGTGCGGCATCGGTGCTGCAGACCGTGCGCGAGCCCATTGTTCTGCTTGATCGTGAACTGCGCGTGCAGCTGCACAATCCGGCGTTTGCCGAGCTGTACGGTCTGGAGGACGAGCGTGCCGACGGCCTGCTGCTGGAAACCGTCGGTGACGGCGCCTGGCAGGACCCGGTGATGCGCCAGCGTCTGTCCGACGTGCTGCTGCGCGGCCGCGAACTGTGGGACTTCGAGCACGAGCAGCGCGCCGCCGACGGCATGGTGCGCTACATGCTGCTCAACGCACGGCGCATGCCGCTGCCGGATACCGATGACGAAGTGGTATTGATGACCGTCAGCGACGTAACGGTGCAGCGTGCCGTGCAGCTGCGCGTGGAAGATCTGAACCGGCAGCTGGAAGGCAAGGTCGCGCAGGTGTCCGAGGTCAACCGCGAACTGGAGGCCTTCAGCTATTCGGTCTCGCACGACCTGCGCGCGCCGCTGCGCCATGTCGCCGGATTCTCGGACAAGCTGTCACGCCATCTGGGTGAGCAGGCCGATGACAAGAGCCGGCACTACCTGGAGGTGATCTCCAGCTCGGCACGGCGCATGGCGGCGCTGATCGACGACCTGCTGGTCTACTCGCGGCTGGGCCGCGTGGCGATGCGCCAGCAGGCGGTGGACATGCAGTCGCTGGTGGCCGATACCCGCGCCATGCTCGATTCCAACCTGCAGGCCGAGGCCGAAAACAGCGGCCACGCGCACCAGGTCGAGTGGAGCATTGCACCGCTGCCGATCGTGGTGGGCGACGAGAACATGATCCGCCAGGTCTGGCTGAACCTGCTCGGTAACGCGGTGAAGTATTCAGGCAACCGTGAGCCGGCAAGGATCCGCGTGGACTGCCAGCAGCAGCCCGATGGCGGCCATCAGTTCACGGTCAGCGACAATGGTGCAGGCTTTGACATGGCCTATGCCGGCAAGCTGTTCGGCGTGTTCCAGCGCCTGCACAAGGCCAGTGACTACCCTGGAACCGGCATCGGCCTGGCCAGCGTGCGCCGCGTGCTGACCCGCCATGGCGGCCGGATCTGGGCCGAGGCCGAACCGGACGTCGGCGCCACCTTCCACTTCTACCTGCCTCCCGCGATCGACGCGGACAAACAAGGTCCTTCTGCATGACGACTCTGCGCACCATTCTTCTCGCCGAAGACAGCCCGGCCGACGCCGAGATGGCGATCGACGCCCTGGAAGAGGCGCGTCTGGCCAACCCCATCGTGCACGTCGAGGATGGCGTGGAAGTGATGGACTACCTGCTGCGTCGCGGCGCGTTCGCCAACCGCGAGGAAGGCCTGCCGGCCGTGCTGCTGCTGGACATCAAGATGCCGCGCATGGATGGCCTGGAAGTACTGCGGCAGATCCGTGAGCACGAAGAACTCAAGCGCCTGCCGGTGGTGATCCTGTCGTCCTCGCGCGAGGAGAGCGACCTGGCCCGCAGCTGGGACATGGGCGTGAACGCCTATGTGGTCAAGCCGGTGGATGTGGACCAGTTCTTCGGCGCCGTGCAGACGCTGGGCAAGTTCTGGGCGTTGATCAACCAGGCACCGGAACTCGAGTGAGCCCATGCCCCTGACCGGTCCCGCCCTGGGGGCGCTGCGCATCCTGCTGGTGGAGGATTCACCGGAAGATGCCGAGCTGATGTCCGAACAGATGCTCGATGCGGGGCTGGACGCCCGCTTCGAGCGGGTCGAGAGCGAGGCCGAACTGCGCCAGGCGCTGGCCGCGTTCCAGCCGGACATCGTGCTGTCTGACCTGAGCATGCCGGGCTTCTCCGGTGACGATGCGTTGCGCATCGTGCGCGAGACCTCGCCGGAAGTGCCCTTCATCTTCGTCTCCGGCACCATGGGTGAAGAGAACGCGGTAGCAGCGCTGCAGAAGGGCGCCAACGACTACATCATCAAGCACCAGCCGGCGCGCCTGCCGTCGGCGGTGGCGCGTTCGATCCGCGATGCGCGCAGTGCGGTCGAACGCGCACGCGTGGAAACCGAGCTGATGCGCGCGCAGCGGCTGGAAAGCCTGTCGCTGCTTGCCGCTGGTCTCAGCCACGACCTGCGCAACATCCTGCAGCCGCTGCTGATCATGCCGGACCTGCTGAAGGCGCGCACCGAAGATCCGCAGCTGCACCACCTGGCCGATGTCATCGCCGAGTGCGGCCGGCGCGGCCATGAGATGGCCGAGTCGATGCTGTCGTTCGTGCGCGGCTCGCGCAAGCCAAGCGAACGCATCGAGATCGACGGCCTGTTCGATGCGGTGGCGCTGCTGTTGCGCAGCAACGTACCCGACGCCGTACGGCTGGAACTGCAGGTGCAGGACCAGGGCCTGGTGGTCGACGCCAACTACACCGAGCTGCAGCAGGTCATGTTGAACCTGGCGTTGAACGCGATCCAGGCCATGCCCAATGGCGGCCGCCTGAGCCTGATTGCCAGCCATGCCGGCCAGCGCGATGGCGTGGACTGGATGCACATCCGGGTGGCCGATGAAGGCATCGGCATGGATGCGGACACGTTGTCGCACCTGTTCAACCCGTTCTTCACCACCAAGGCTGATGGCACCGGCCTGGGCCTGATGTCCTGCAAGCGCATCGTCGAAGGCGCCGGCGGCAGCATCCATGTCAGCAGTCAGCCGGGGCAGGGCACCTGTTTCGAACTGCGCCTGCCGATGCATGAAGCCAGCGACGGCAGCGAGCCGATCGAGCAACTGGTGGCGCTGGGTAGCGGGCAGTCGATCCTGGTGGTCGATGGCGAGGCGACGCGTCTTTCGCTGCTTGGCAATGCGCTGTCCAGCCAGGGCTATCAGCTGCAGCTGGCCTCCGACGGCCCGGCCGCGCTGCGCTGGATGCAGCAGGAGGCGATGCCGGCACTGGTGATCGCCGATGCCGGTTCCAAGCTGCTGCCGGCCAGCCAGCTGCTGGGCGAGATGGCCGCGCTGGGCTACCGCGGCCCGGCACTGGTGCTGGAAGACACGACGGCAGCGGTGACGCCCGATGCGTTCCCGGCCGGTGTGGAGGTGCATGTGCTGCGCAAGCCGCTGCAGATGCAGCAGGTATTCCGCGCGGTGGCCGAAGCGCTGGGCTGATGCCTGGGTAGTGGCGGCCGCTGGCCGGCA
>NZ_JASJSU010000025.1:0-36149 GCF_030237045.1 Stenotrophomonas maltophilia group sp. Smal17 | reverse complement strand
GCCCCCCCCCCCCCCCCCCACTACCGTTCGGTGGTTTCCCACGGGAACCGCGGCAGGCTGTCCACCGCCTGTTCCAGCCGCCGCGACCAGTTCTGGTGGATGTCGGCATACAGCGCCGAATCCGCGCCCAGCCGCAGCTGCTGGCCGATGCGCAGCTCGCCATCGCGCAGCAGTGCCAGGTCGATCGGCAGGCCCACCGACAGGTTGGAGCGGATGGTCGAATCGAGCGAGACGATCGCCGTGCGCGCCGCGTCTTCCAGGCGGGTGGCCGGGCTGAGGATGCGGTCGAGGATCGGCTTGCCGTATTTGGATTCGCCGATCTGCAGGTAGGGCGTCTCCGGCGAGGCGGCAATGGCATTGCCCAGCGGATAGATCATGTACAGCCCCGGCCGCTCGCCGGCGATCTGGCCGCCGAAGATCAGCGTGGCCTGGGTGTTGACCCCGTCATGGCCGTGCTCGCTGTGGCTGCTGTGCACCTGGCTGTCGACCAGCAGCTGGCCGACGTACTCGGCGGCCTCGAACAGGTGGGCCATGTCGCGCAGGTTGGGCGTGCGCCGTTCGCCGGCGTCGCGCCCCAGCCGTGACACCAGCAGCTGGGTGGTGGCCAGGTTGCCCGCCGCCATCAGCACGTAGGCTGCCTGGCCGGGATACTCGAACACGTGCAGCTTGCGATGCACGCGCACATCGTCCAGCGAGGCATTGGTCCGGGTATCGGCGGCGAAGACCAGGCCCTCGTCGACCTCGATTCCAACGCAATAGGTCATGTCGGTGCCCTATCATGTGCGTCCCGGATTGTAGGCAGGCCGCCGTGACGACGGCATGTCCACGCCCCCCAAGTGCCGTCACCTGAACCGCATGACCACCGTGCTCCTGAGCCTGGGCAGCAACGTCCAGCCCCGCCGCTACCTCCACGCCGCGGTGACGGCCCTGCGCGAGCGCTTCGGCGCGCTGCAGGTGTCGCCCGCCTACCGTACCGCCGCGGTTGGCTTCGATGGCCCGGCCTTCCTCAACAACGCAGTGGCGATCGAGACCGGCCTGCCGCTGCAGGAGCTGGATGACTGGCTGCATGCGCTGGAAGACGCGCATGGCCGTGATCGCAGCGGGCCGCGCTTTTCCGACCGGACCCTGGACATCGACGTGGTGTTCTATGGCGACCTGGTGGTGGAAGGCCCCGGCCACCTGCGCATTCCGCGCCCGGAACTGAAGCATGCCTTCGTGCTGAAGCCGCTGGCCGGCAACATTTCAGCTGACCGTACGCCCACCGTCCACGCGCAGGGTATGGCCGGTGACGAAGCTGGCCTCGGCCACCAGCCAGTACACCGCCTCGGCGATCTCCTCGACCGTGCCGATCCGTGCCAGCGGCGTGCGCGCCAGCAGCGCCTCGCGGGCGAAATCATCCTTGCCCTGTTCCGGCCACAGGATCGCGCCGGGCGCCACCGCATTGACCCGCACCTTCGGCGCCAGCTCCAGCGCCAGCGAACGGGTGGCCATCTCCAGCGCGGCCTTGGCCATGGTGTAGGCGATGTGGTCACGCATCGGATCGGTGCCGTGCAGGTCGGTCAGGTTGACGATGCAGCCCTGCTGGCGGCGCAGGTAGGGCGCGGCTGCCTGTGACAGCAGCAGTGGCGCGCGCGCGTTGACCGCATACAGCTCGTCCATCGCCTCGGCAGTGACCTGGCCGAGCGGCGTGGGGAAGAAGTTGGAGGCGTTGTTGACCAGCGCGTCCAGGCGGCCGAAGTGGGTGACGGCCTGTTCCACCAGGTCGGGCAGGGCGTCGGCGTCGCGCAGGTCGGCCTGCAGGGCCAGCACGCTGCCCGGGCGTACGTTGTCGAAATCGAACGCGGCCTGCTGCAGTTCGGCGCTGGAGGTGTTGGCGTGCAGCACCACCGACCAGCCACAGGCGTGGAACTGGCGGGCGATGGCCGCACCGATCCGGCGCGCGCTGCCGGTGATCAGGACCACGGGGTGGGTATCGCTCATCGAGGGTCCTCCAAGGCTCGGCTATCCTGTGCACCATTGTCACCGCATTCGAAGACGCCATGCAGCCCACCTTCCCCCTGCCCGAAGCCGATGCCCTGGCCCACAGCGACCAGCTGGCCGCCGCCCTGCGCGCCGAGATCCTTGCGCAGGGCGGGGCAATGCCGTTCTCCCGCTTCATGGAGCTGTGCCTGTATACCCCGGGCTGGGGCTATTACAGCGCCGGCGCCAGCAAGTTCGGTGGCAGCGGCGACTTCACCACCGCGCCTGAGCTCGGCAGCCTGTTCGCAGGCAGCGTGGCCAATGCCCTGGCGCCGGTATTCGCCCAGCTGGGTGCGCAGGCGCGGATGCTGGAGCTGGGCGGCGGTACCGGTGCCTTCGCCGAGGCCGTGCTGCTGCGCCTGGCAGAGCTGGATGCGCTGCCCTCGCGCTACGCCATCCTCGAACCCAGCGCCGACCTGCGCGAGCGCCAGCAGCAGCGCCTGCAGCAGAACCTGCCGGCCGAGCTGGCCGCGCGCGTGGACTGGATCGACCGCCCGTTCGAAGAGGACTGGGAGGGCGTGGTGTTCGCCAACGAGGTGATCGACGCGCTGCCGACGCCGCGCTTCCTGATCCGCGATGGCGAAGTCTATGAGGAAACCGTCGAGCTGGACGCCGAAGGCCGCTTCATGCGCGGCGCGCAGCCGGCCGACATCCTGCTCAACGGCGCGGTGCGCCATATCGAGCGCTATCTGGAGAAGCCCTTCGCCGAGGGCTACCGTTCCGAAGTGCTGCCGCAGCTGCCGTACTGGTTGCAGGCAGTGGCCGGTGGCCTGCAGCGCGGTGCGATGTTGTTCGTCGACTATGGCTACAACCGCGGCGAGTTCTACCAGCATGACCGCGACGATGGCACTGTGCGTGCGTTCTACCGCCACCACGTGCACAACGACGTGCATCGCTGGCCGGGCCTGCAGGACATCACCGCCTCGGTGGACTTCACCGCGATGGCCGAAGCGGGCCTGCACGGTGGTTTCGAGCTGGCCGGCTACTGCAGCCAGGCCAGTTTCCTGCTTGGCAACGGGCTGGACCAGGTATTGCTGCTGGCCGAGGAGCGCACCGATGAAGTCGGCCGCATCCAGCTGCGCGACCAGGTGAAGAAGCTGACCCTGCCGACCGAAATGGGCGAGCGCTTCCAGGCAATCGGCCTGCAGCGTGGCGTCGATTTCGAGCCGGCCTTCGAATTGGGTGACCTGAGCTGGCGGCTGTGAGTGATGCTCGGCCGCTGATCAAGCCGCTGCGCAGGCCGCGGCTGTGGACCGTGCTGTGGGCGCTGGCGGTACTGCTGGTGATCGTGGTGTGCCTGATCCCGCCGCCGCCGATTCCGTTGCCGGAAAACAGCGACAAGGGTGAGCACTTCCTGGCCTATTTCATCCTGGCCGGCAGCGCAGTGCAGCTGTTCCGGCGCGGCCGCCCGCTGCTGTGGGTGGGCGTGGGACTGGTGCTGATGGGCATCGGCATCGAGTTCGCGCAGGGCGCGCTGACCAGCAACCGCACGGCCGATCCGATGGATGCGCTCGCCAACACGATCGGCGTGCTGGCCGGCATGGCTACCGTATTGACCCCGCTGCGCGATCTACTGCTGCGCTGGCGCGGGTAAAGGCGTGCCAACCAAGGTTGGCACCTACCGGTAGATCCACGGCACGCGTGGAGCCGTCCCGTAGATCCACGCCATGCGTGGATGAACTGCCCGGGGTGCCGACCAAGGTTGGCACCCACCAGGACAGACCTGCCCTCACTTCCCCAGCGTCACCTCATCCAGCACCCACATCGCCGGGCGCGTATCGCCGGTGAAGTTGATGCACAGGTCGCCGTTACCCTGGGTACCCTTCGGCAGCGTTGCACGCAGGGTCACGAAGCCATCGGCATCCGGCTGGGCCGGCAACGCAACTTCGGCCAGCACCTTGCCGCTGCAGTCGCCACGGCGCACCTGCATCTCGCCATGCGCACGCTTGGCTTTCTCGAAGCGACGCTTGGGTTCGTCATGGGCCAGCTGGAAGTAGTACGGAATACGGCCCGCACGCACTTCCACGCTGCCGACGCCGTCCAGCTGGGCCTGCGGCCAACGCCAGCACGGCTGGAAGATGTCGACGTTGAACACCGCGCGGCTGCCTTCGCGCGGGCCATCGTCTTCCAGGCGCAGCACCAGGCCCTTCTGGCCCACACAACTGAGCAGCTCATCGCTGCGGCGGCTGAGCAGCGACTGCGCGGTGAACGCGGCGACGGTCGGCTTTGCGGCCAGCATCTGGCCCTGATAGAACGCGGCGGCCTGCACCGTGGCCGGCAGCGTCGCGGTCAGCGGCTGCTGGTACAACGGCGACTGTGCGCTGACCGGCTGGCCATCGGTGCTGTAGCGCACCTCATAGCCCAGTGGGTTGGCCAGCGATACGGTCACGGTGTTGGCGGTGCGGTTGTCGGTGTAATCCACGCCCACTTCGAACGGCGTCTGCGCATAGGCCAGGCCCCAGGCGCGGTAGCGCTGCAGCTGCGCCGGCAGGCGCGCGAGGAAGTCGCGGAAATCGCGATGTTCCGGCGTGCTCCAACCGGTCTCGGCCACCGCGGCCAGGCGCGGGAACAGGTTGTGCTGCAGGCGTGCATAGCTGCGCGTGTGCTCGGTGAACATGTTGGCCTGCAGGCCCAGGATGTGCCCGCGCTTGTCGGCAGCCAGTTCGGCCGGCACCGGCTCGAAGTTGTACAGCTTGCCAAGGTTGACCTGGGCCGGGCGGCCCGGCGGTTCATTCGGCGATGCGGTCTGCAGGTAGTCCAGGTACAGGTAGCCGACCGGCGACATGATCACGTCATGGCCGGCGCTGGCCGCGGCCAGGCCGCCTTCGGTGCCCTGCCACGACATAACCGTGGCCTGCGGCGGCAAGCCCCCTTCGAGGATCTCGTCCCAGCCGATCAGGCGCCGGTCGTGTTCCTCCAGGAACGTCTCCAGGCGCTTGATGACGTGGCTCTGCATGGCCATCTCATTGTTGATGCCCAACGCACGCATGCGCTGCTGCACCTGCTTGGAGGCTTCCCACTGGTCCTTTACCGCCTCGTCGCCACCCACGTGCACGTACTTGGCCGGGAACAGTGCGATCACTTCTTCCAGCACGTTCTCCAGGAAGGTGACCGTGCTGTCCTCCACGTTGAACAGGTTCGGGAACACGCCCCACTCGCTGATCGGCTTCAGCGGGGTACTGATCGAGCCCAGTTCCGGGTAGGCAGCGATGGCGGCGGTGGCGTGGCCGGGCACGTCGATTTCCGGAATGACCTGGATATGCAGCGCGGCTGCATAGGCGATCACTTCGCGGATCTGCTCCTGGGTGTAGAAGCCGCAGTATGGATGCTCCTGGCCACTGACCGGGTCGATGCCGCCGTCACCGGCCGGCAGGCGGCAGCTGCCCACCTCGGTCAGCTTCGGGTAGCGCTTGATCTCCATGCGCCAGCCCTGGTCGTCGGTCAGGTGCCAGTGGAAGGTGTTGAGCTTGTGCGCGGCCATCGCGTCGAGCACGCGCTTGATCTCGTCCAGGCTCTGGAAATGCCGCGCCGAGTCGAGCATGAAGCCGCGCCAGCTGAAGCGCGGCGCATCTTGGATCTGCACCGCTGGCAGCACGCCGTTGCTGCCGCCGGTGGCGAGCTGGGCGAGGGTGGTTGCGCCATAGAACAGGCCGGTCTCGTTGCCGGCCTGGATCACCACGCCCTGCGCGGTGCTGTCCAACGTGTAACCCTCACCGCTGTCGCGGAAGGTGGGCACGATCTGGAAACGGATGCTGCCGGCCTTGCCTGCTGCCTTGCCCTTGGCCAGGGCCAGGCGCGGGCCACCACTGCGGGCCAGCAGGTCGGCAAACTGGGTGGCGACGCGTTGCGCGGCTTCGCCTTCGGCGTACAGCACGGTATCGGCACGGACAGTGATGCCGCTGCCCTGGCCACGCTGCACGTTGGACGGCGCGGGAATCAGCATCAGGCTGCCGGCGCGCAGCTGCGGGCCGGGTGCTTCTGCGGCGGGCGTGGGATCGGCGGCGAGTGCCGGCATCGCCGGCAGCAGGGCGAGCAGGCTGCCCAGCAGCACTGCGCTGCGCATCCGGGCGCGGGAAGGCTTGACCATCGGTACGACTCCTTGGAACGGTGCGATGAACGCTATACATGAAAAACGCCGGGCCCGGAATGACCCAGGCCCGGCGTGCGTGCACGACTCGGCGATGTTGCCGCCGCTGGATCAGTACTTGAAGCGGAAGTTGAGGTAGTACTGACGACCGTTTTCATAGAACGCGCTCGGGATCGAGGCGCTCTGGTAGTACTTCAGGGTCGGGTTGTTGAGGTTCAGTGCATCGAAGCTCACGCTCATCCAGTCGGTGGCCTTGTAGCTCAGCGACAGCGACAGGGTGCCGAAATCATCCTGGTAGTACGGGCTTGCGCCCTTCAGGCCGATCAGGAACGAGGAACGGTAGGTGTAGCTGACGCGCGCACCGAAGGTGTCGTTCTCGAAGTAGGCGCCCACGTTGTAGGTGTTCTTCGAGGTGCCCAGCAGGTTGTTGCTGCCGTCTTCCCAGGTATGCGAGGTGCTGCCATCGGCGTAGGTGTAGTTGGCGTTCAGGCCGAAGTTCTCGCCCAGCGGCTGTTCGTAGGCGAACTCCATGCCATAGACCTTGCCGTCGGCGTTGACCGGCACCGCGACCTGGTAGGCCTCCAGCTGGTTGCTCAGCTCGCTGTACAGCATCTGGGTCTGGGTGCCGAAGGCCACGTAGTCCTTCAGGTTCATCGAGTACGCACCCAGCGACACCAGGCCGCGCGGCATGAAGTACCACTCCAGATTGGCATCGAAGTTGGTCGACAGCACCGGCTTCAGCTTCGGGTTGCCGCCACCGCCGACCTTGGTCAGGTCCGAACCCCACGACGATGCGCCCAGTGCCGAGAAGTCCGGCAGGGTCTGGGTCTGCGACGCGGCGAAGCGGAACACCAGGTCATCGGCCAGATCGAACTTCAGGTTCGCGCTGGGCAGGATGCGGTCGTGCTTGTTCTCGAACGACAGCGACTTCCACTTGCCAAACAGGCTGCTGACGTCGGCGTTGGCGAGGTCGCTTACCGCCTGGTAGGTGTCGATGTCCTGCTTGATGTTGACGTAGCGCAGGCCGACATTGCCGCTCCAGCGGTCGCCGCTGAAGTTGGCCTGCACATAGCCGGCGAAGTTCTTCTCGGCGACCTTCCACTCGGCGCCGTAGTTGTGGCGACCGGTCGGGCCGTCATTGCCGGCCAGCCAGGTGGAGTTGTTGAGCACCGCGTCCTTCAGCGCACCCGGGGTGTAGTACCAGATGTTGCGCGGGAAGTTGCCGCCGATGCCGCCAGCGAATCCGCCCGGGAAGCTGCCGGTCGGAGCGCCCTTCAGTGCGTCCCAGATCGCGCCCGGGGTGGCGCCTTCCGGCGACAGCGCTTCGCGCTTGTGGTCGGCATAGCGCACGCCGAAGTCGAGCGAGTTCAGCGCGCCGCCATCGTTGAAGTACTGGTTGAAGTCGGCGGTGAACCACTTTTCCTTGTCTTCGGCAGTCACTTCCTGGTTACCCCAGGTACCGAAACTGGTCACGCCGTTCGGGCTGATGTCGCCGCCCACGTTCCAGTCCACCGGCGAGCCGTTGCCGTGGGTAGTCCAGTTGGCGCCGCCGCCGTCGGCCACGGTCACTTCCGCGATGAACTGGCGCGGGGTGGTGCCGGTGCCCTTGGTGCTGCCGGCCTGGAACTTGGCATTGAGGCTGTCGTTGATCTGCCAGTCGGCGTCGAGGGTGATGTAGTTGCTCTTGGCGGTGGCCTCGCGGTAGATCATGTCGTACACCGCGTACGGCGTGCCGGCGACGCCTGCGAAGTTGGCGTTGGTCAGCACGCCATCCTTGACCACATAGCCCGGCAGCGGCGCCTGGCCCGGACGGGTGATCACGCCGGCGTCGTTCTTGTCGTCGCCCATGATCTTGCTGCCCCACAACATGAAGTTGCGGTTGTAGTTGTTGGCTTCCATCTTCGAGCTGAAGCCTTCCAGGCCCAGGGTCAGATTGTCGGCCGGCTTGAACTGCAGCGAGATCAGGCCACCCTTGCGCTCGCGGGTCTGTTCGAACAGGGTCGAGCCCAGCAGCGCAGGCGCATAGACGCCGGCCAGGTCCGGGTTGGACTTGGCGACAGAGCCGTTCGGGTCGATCTTGAAGAAGCCCGAGGGGATTTCCTGCGCTTCACGGCGCAGCTCGCGCTTCTGGCTGAAGCCCTGCACCATCACGCCGAAGGTGCCGTCGTCGTTCTTGTAGTTGAACAGGCCCGACAGCTGCGGGTCATTCGACTTGGCCTGGTCCGAACGCACCGCGCCGATCGAAGCTTCAGCAGTGATCTGCTTGGAGAACTCCAGCGGCTTGCGGGTGAGGATGTTGACGGTACCGGTGGTGCCGCCATCCTGCAGCTTGGCCTGCGAGGACTTGTTCACTTCCACCGAGCGCACCAGTTCCGACGGCAGCAGGGTGTAGCTGACGCTGCGGCCGACGTTGCTGCCCTGGCTGAGCACGAACCAGTCGGCCGAGCCGACGCTGTGGCCGTTGATCAGGGTCTGGGTCAGGCTCGGGCTGGTGCCACGCAGGCTGACACGGTCAGCTTCGTCGAAGCCGCCTTCGTCGGCGCTGGACGAGCTGATGTTGACGCCCGGCAGGCGCTGCAGGGTGTCGGCGACGTTGTGCGCCGGCAGCTTGCCGACGTCTTCGGCGGTGACCACTTCCACGCGCGCATTGGCTTCGCGCTTGGTGTCCAGCGACTTTTCCATCGAACCACGGATGCCGGTGACCTGCACGGTATCCAGGTCGGTGGCGGTCTGGGCGGCCTGCTGTGCATGCGCACTGAAGGCGATGCAGCTGACGATGGCGGCCGAAAGCAGGGTCTTGCGGGTATTCATGATGTCTCTCCTCATCACTCGATTGGATGCCGGCGGCGGTGTTCGATTACGGTTGCGATGACATGCGCGGGGCGGCGGCGAAGTCCCGTGCGTTGGCGTGCCACGTACAGCGTGCTGCGATTGCGTTGAAGCCTGTTGCGGTGTCAGGCGGCCGACTGCTGCAGGTACCAGCTGGCAGCGCCGACCACGCCCAGCTGGCCGTGCTCGACGACCTTCACCGGGATGCGTGCCAGTGCTTCGCCCATCGGCCCCTTCTGCAGGTACCGTTCGACGAAGGTGCTGGCGTGCAGGTATTCGCGGATCTGCGGCAGGATGCCGCCGGCCAGGTAGACACCACCATGGGCGCCGTAGAACAGCGCCATGTCACCGATGGTGCTGCCGAGCAGGCCGCAGAACACATCCAGCGCCTGGCGTGCGTGCGCATCGGTATCGGCCATGGCGGCCGCGGTGACCGCATCCGGGCTGGCCAGCGTCGGTGCCTGCCCCTGCAGCGCACATACCGCGCGGTACAGGTTCATCAGGCCCGGGCCGGAGATTGCATGCTCGATCGACACGTGGGCGCGGTCGCGCTGCATGTGGCGGACGATGGCCATTTCCAGCTCGGTGCTGGCGGCCAGGGTCGGCTGGCCGGCTTCCGTCGGCAGCACCACCGGGCCGTGTGCGGTGGGAATCCACAGCGCGGCGCCGAGGCCGGTGCCCGGGCCGACCACCAGGGTCGGGCCGCGTGCAGCGGTCTCTGGTCCGCACAGGTGCAGCACGCCGCTGGCGTCCACCTGCGCAGCGGCGTAGGCCACCGCTTCAAAGTCGTTGACGATGTAGACCCGCTGCAGGCCGACGTCGGCTTCCACCTGGCGCGCCGACAGCGGCCACGGCAGGTTGGCGGTGATCACCGTGCCGTCCTCGCGGGCATAGCCGGCGCTGGCGACCACGCAGTGCGTGGGTCGCGGGCCTTCGCCGAGGAAGTCGGAGAGGATCGCGCTGAGGCCGGCATGGTCGGCATTGCGGTACTTGCGGTATTCCAGCACCTGCACCGGGTGGGCGGCATCACCACTGGCCTGGACCCGGGCCACGCGCACATGGGTGCCACCGACGTCGGCGGCCAGGAACGAGGGCGCGACTCGGGACAGGACATGGGCCGGGGCGGGGTGGCTGGCGGTCACGCGGGCTCCTGCTGCAGGTGGGGCCGGCCCCGGGATCGGGGGCGGCGATTGGGGCGGAGTCTGTAACCCCGCTGACAACGATGTCAACGAGTTCGTGACACTTTCGTTGCTGCGCCGCAACGAATGCGACATGCAGTAAACGTTTACATGGCGTGAGCATGGGTTTCACGCGGGAACCGTTGCTGCACGGGGCTCAAGGGCTGCGGCGCATTCAGCACGATGCGCCGGGATCGGCTTGCGCAGTGCAGCACGAGGTTCACGGGGTGATGCAGGGAAGTTGACAAACCGCGGTTGTCCATCGAAAGAATGTGACAACGTTGTTCCCAGCCACTCTCCGACGCCGCGTTCTGCGGCCGTCGCCGCAGGAGCCCTCCTGATGTCCGCCGTCCCCGCTGCAAGCGCGCGCCCGAACGTGGCCACCTCCATCGCCATCGTCGGCGTGCTGTTCTTTCTGATCGGCTTCTTCACCTGGCTCAACGGGCCGCTGATCACCTTCGTCAAGCTCGCCTTCGAACTCAGCGAGGTCGGCGCCTTCCTGGTGCTGATGGTGTTCTACCTGTCCTACTTCTTCCTGGCCCTGCCGTCGTCGTGGATCCTGCGCCGCACCGGCATGAAGAAGGGCCTGAGCCTGAGCCTGTTGGTGATGGCCGGGGGTGCCGCGCTGTTCGGTGAATTCGCCACCCAGCGCTGGTACCCGGGCGCGCTCGGTGGCCTGTTCGTGATCGGCAGCGGCCTGGCCCTGCTGCAGACCGCGATCAACCCCTACATCTCCATCCTCGGCCCGATCGAGACCGCGGCGCGGCGCATCGCGCTGATGGGCATCTGCAACAAGATCGCCGGCATGCTGGCGCCGGTGCTGATCGGTACCGTGGTGCTGCACGGCATCGGTGACCTGTCGGCCAGCGTGGCCGTTGCCGATGAAGCGACCAAGGCGCAGCTGCTCAACGATTTCGCCGCCAAGATCCACGCGCCGTACCTGGCCATGGCCGGTCTGCTGGTGCTGCTGGCGGTGGCCGTGCTGTTCTCGCCGCTGCCGGAAATCAAGTCCGCCGAAGCCAACGCCACGCCCACCACCGCCGGTGCCGCCGAGCGCCGCAGCATCTTCCAGTTCCCGCACCTGTGGCTGGGCGTGCTGTGCCTGTTCGTGTACGTGGGCGTGGAGGTGATGGCCGGCGATGCGATCGGTACCTATGGCCACGGCTTCGACCTGCCGCTGGACCAGACCAAGATGTTCACCTCGCTGACCCTGTTTGCCATGCTCATCGGCTACGTGGTCGGCCTGCTGCTGATCCCGAAGGTGGTCTCGCAGTCACGCTACCTGACCATTTCCGCCGTGCTGGGCGTGGTGTTCTGCCTCGGCGCCTGGGTCACCCACGGCTACGTCTCGGTGGGCTTCGTGGCCGCACTGGGCTTTGCCAACGCGATGATGTGGCCGGCGATCTTCCCGCTGGCGATCCGTGGCCTGGGCCGCTTCACCGAAACCGGTTCGGCGCTGCTGGTGATGGGCATCGCCGGCGGCGCGATCATTCCCCAGCTGTTCGCCGTGCTCAAGCAGCACATCGACTTCCAGCTGGTGTTCGTGCTGCTGATGGTGCCGTGCTACCTGTACATCCTGTTCTACTCGGTGATCGGCCATCGCGCCGGCCTGCCGCAGGACAAGGCCTGATCGGCGATGATGGACGGCAGCCAACCCCAGGGAAAACCCATGCGCAGAGCGACCATCAAGGACGTTGCGGAGAAGGCCAAGGTCTCGCTGAAGACGGTCTCGCGGGTGATCAACAACGAGCCCTCGGTGATGCAGGCCACCCGTGCACGGGTGCTGCGTGCCATCGCCGAGCTCGACTACGAGCCCGACCCGTCCGCGCGCAACCTGCGCAGCGGCACCACCTTCGTGATCGGGCTGGTCTACGACAACCCGAACCCGTACCACATCATCGGCGTGCAGAACGGCGTGCTGGCCGCCTGCCGCGAGACCGGGTTTGGCCTGCAGATCCATCCCTGCGATTCCAGCTCGCCGCTGCTGGCCGATGAACTGGCCGACTGGGTGCAGCGTTCGCGCCTGGCTGGGCTGGTGCTGACCGCACCGATGTCCGAGCGCCGCGACCTGATCCAGGCGTTGACCGCGCGTGGCATCAAGCTGGTGCGCATCATCGCTGCCACCGAAGACCCGGCCGACGGCGCCTGTGTGTTCGTCGACGACCGCGAGGCCGCCTACGAAATCACCGAGCACCTGATCCAGCTGGGCCACCAGCGCATCGGCTTCCTCTGGGGCGGCATCTCGCACCGCTCCTCCGGCGAGCGCTATGCCGGTTACGAGGCTGCGCTGAAGGACTACGGCATGACCGTGGACAAGCACCTGGTGGTGCAGGGTGATTACACCTTCGACGACGGTTTCCGCGGCGCGCGCCGCCTGCTGGCGCTGCGCGAGCCTCCCACCGCCATCTTCGGCTCCAACGATGAAATCGCCGCCGGCGTGCTGGCCGCCGCCAAGTCGGCCGGCATGAACGTGCCCTATGACCTGTCCATCGCCGGCTTCGAGGACAGCCCGTTCTCGCGCCAGTCGTGGCCGCCGCTGACCACCGCCAAGCAGGCCACCGAGGACATCGCGCGCCACGCCGCGCGCCTGCTGATCGCGCAGCTGCGCAGCGACGCCTACGACGATGCGCCCGCGCCGCTGCACAACCAGGGCTTCGTGCCACAACTGGTGGTGCGCGGTTCGACCGCACCGATGCGCCCGGCCGGCGCACGCCCCCTTCCTTCCGATCCTGCCTGAGCCTGCCATGTCGCTGTCAGACCCCACTTCCACCCTGATGTTCGCCGAGGCCGCTGAAGCAGCCGACGTGGTCGCCCGTCAGTTCTCGCGCAACCACGCCACCATGGAAACCCTGGCCGCCAGCCTGCGCGCGGCGCCGCCGCCGTTCGTGGTCACCTGCGCGCGTGGCAGCTCCGACCATGCCGCCACCTACGGCAAATACCTGCTGGAGACCCAGCTGGGCCTGGTGGTTGCCTCGGCCTCGCCGTCGGTGGGCTCGGTGTATGCCGCACCGCTGCAATTGCGCGGCGCACTGTTCATCGTCATCTCGCAGTCCGGCAAGAGCCCCGACCTGTTGCGCAATGCGGAAGCCGCCAAGGCGGCCGGTGCGCGCGTGATCGCGCTGGTCAACGTCGAGGATTCGCCCCTGGCGCAGCTGGCCGATACGGTCATTCCGCTGCATGCCGGTGCCGAGAAGAGCGTGGCGGCCACCAAGAGCTACCTGGCTTCGCTGGCTGCGCTGCTGCAGCTGGCCGCGTACTGGAAGCAGGACAGCAACCTGCGCGCGGCACTGGACCTGTTGCCCGATGCGATGCGTGCGGCTTGGCAGTGCGATTGGAGTGCGGTGACCGACGGCCTGGTCGAGGCCACCAACCTGTTCGTGCTCGGCCGCGGCCTGGGCCTGGGCGCGGCGCAGGAAGCCGCGTTGAAGTTCAAGGAAACCTGCAGCCTGCACGCCGAGGCCTACAGTTCGGCCGAGGTCAAGCACGGCCCGATGGCGCTGGTCGATCGTGGCTTCCCGGTGCTTGCCTTCGCGCAGCCGGACGAGACCGGCGCCGGTACCCGCGCAGTGGTCGATGAGTTCACCGCGCGCGGTGCGCAGGTGTGGATGGCCGGTGCTGGTGGCAACCTGCCGGTGGCGGCCGCGCCGCATCCGCTGTGCGCGCCGCTGCTGACCGTGCAGAGCTTCTACCGCGCGATCAACGCGCTGGCGCTGCGCCGTGGCTTCAACCCGGATCTGCCGCCGCACCTGAACAAGGTCACGGAGACGGTCTGATGGCCACGGTCCTGCGTAACGCCCGCATCCTTGCAGGCGATGAATTCCGCGACGATCTGGCGGTGGTGATCGAGGACGGCCGCATCAGTGCGCTGCTGCCCGATGCCGCGCCGCAGCTCGGCCAGGCCGCCGCGCAGGTGGACCTGGGCGGTGGCTGGCTGCTGCCCGGTTTCATCGACGTGCAGGTCAACGGCGGCGGCGGCGCGCTGTTCAACAACACGCCGGACGTAGCATCGCTGCGCACCATCGCGCAGGCGCACCGCCGTTTCGGCACCACCGCGATGCTGCCGACGCTGATCAGCGACGACGTGGGCGTGATGCGCGAGGCCATCGGTGCGATGCGCGAGGCCATCGCACAGGGCGTGCCGGGCGTGATCGGCATCCATCTGGAAGGCCCCTACATCGCACCTGCGCGCAAGGGCACGCACGATGCCAGCAAGTTCCGCGTGCCGGACGAGGAAGAGATCGCACTGGCCGCATCGCTCGACAACGGCGTGACGCTGCTGACGCTGGCGCCGGAACGCGTGCCGCTGGAGACCATCCGTGCGCTGGTCGAGCGTGGCGTGATCGTTGCCGCTGGGCATACCGCGGGCAGCTACGAAGAGATCCGCGCCGGCCTGGATGCCGGCGTGCGTGGCTTCACCCATCTGTACAACGCAATGTCGCCATTGCAGGGCCGCGAGCCCGGCGCAGTGGGCGCCGCGCTGGAAGACCGCGACAGCTGGATCGGCATCATCGTCGATGGCGTGCATGTGCATCCGGCCAGCCTGCGCGTGGCCCTGGCGGCCAAGCCGCGTGGCCGCCTGCTGCTGGTGACCGATGCAATGCCGCCGGTCGGTGCCGATGACCCGAGCTATGTGCTGTACGGCGAAACCATCACGGCCATCGACGGCGTGGTCCGCAACGCTGCAGGTGCACTGGCCGGTTCGGCGCTGGACATGGCCACCGCCGTGCGCAACACGGTGCAGCTGCTCGGCCAGCCGCTGGCCGAAGCGGCGCGCATGGCCTCGACCTATCCGGCGCAGTTCCTCAATGTCGATGACCGCCTCGGCCACATCGCAGAGGGCTACCAGGCCGACCTGGTGCTGCTGGATGACGCCCTGCAGGTGCGTGGCACCTGGATCGCCGGACAGTACGAGGCCGCCTGATGAACGCTACGCCGCCACGCCGGCTGGGCTCGATCGATGCCCTGCGCGGCATCACCGTGGCGGCGATGCTGCTGGTCAACAACCCGGGTGACTGGAGCGCGGTATTCGCACCATTGCGTCATTCGGAATGGCATGGCTGCACGCCCACCGATCTGGTGTTCCCGTTCTTCCTGTTCCTGGTCGGTGTGTCGATGGCCTTCAGCGTGGCACCGCGCGCGCTGGACGCGTCGGTCCGCCCTGCGTTGGCGCGTGGCGTGCTGGAACGCGCGCTGCGCATCCTGCTGGCCGGTGCGCTGTTGCATCTGTTGATCTGGTGGGCGCTGCAGACGCATCACTTCCGCATATGGGGCGTGCTGCAACGCATCGCGATGTGTGCGGCGCTGGTGGGCGTGCTGGCGGTGTATGCGCGGCCGCGCGTGCAGGCGGCTGTGCTGGTCACGCTGCTGGTGGGGTACACCGTACTGCTGCTGGGCATCGGCGATCTGGCGCCGTGGACCAATCCGGCCAGCCGCCTGGATACCGCGCTGTTCGCCCCGTGGATCTACCAGTGGCACGCCGATACCGGGCTTGGCCATGACCCGGAAGGATTGCTGAGCACCCTGGGCGCCCTGGCCAGCACCGTGCTCGGCCTGTTGGCCGGCGGCCTGCTGCGCAACGGGCGTTCGGCGGCCTTGGCCGGGCTGGGCGTGGCAACCGCTGTGCTTGGGTTGCTGCTGGCCACCGTGCTGCCGTTGAACAAACAGCTGTGGACGCCCAGCTATGTGCTGTGGACCGGTGGCCTTGCCGCGCTGGCGCTGTGGCTGGGCCACGTGCTGATCGACCGCAAGGGTTGGCCGGCGCTGGGGCGGCGCTTCGGGGTCAATGCGATCACCGCCTATCTTGGCGCGTCGGTCATGTCGGTGGTGCTGATGGCTACCGGCGCCTGGGGCTGGATCTGGCAGCAGCTGGCCCATGCGATGCCGCAGGCGCTGGAGCTGGCATCGATGCTGCAGGCGGTAGCGTTCGTCGCGCTGTGGTGGGGCGTGGCCTGGTGGTTGGACCGACGGAAGATCTACCTGAAGATCTGACACGCCCCATCCACGCATGGCGTGGATCTACGGTGCGGTTGGACCTCATCCACGCCCTGCGTGGATGCTCTTCTCGCTACTGGTGGCCTCCAGAAAAATGAATGGTTTCAGTCACGTAGAGGCCAGGTGAGAGTCGCTCGAGTTCGCAATTGAAGTGTGATCACTGGCACGTAAATTCACCTGTCGAAACCATTCACGACAAGGCAGACTGCGCTCGCAGTACCGCATATCCGCAGTTCCTGATCCCCTGTCCAGGAGTGCTGTATGTCCCGTGCCGTCCCGCGCGCGTTTCGTCCGCGCCGCCTCACCGTTTCCGTGCTGCAGGCCCTGGCCGTTCCCTCCGTCATGCTGATGTCCGCCAGCGTCGCCTGGGCCGGCTGTGACGCCATTGCGCCCGTTGCCGGCCAGACGGTCACCTGCACTGCCAGCGCACCCAACCCGCAGACCGTTCCCATCGCTGCCAGCGGCGCGGCCGGCATCACCGTCAACGTTGCCAGCAGCGCGCAACTGCAGCAGAGCGGTGGCGGTTCCGCCATCTCGCTGGTCGGCGCAGGGGGCCATCTGCTGTCCAACCAGGGCGCGATCAGTTCGCTCAGCGGCGTGGCGGTGCAGCTCGGCGGCGGCAGCCGCGTCGAGAACCTTGGCAGCATCAGCACGGGCAACAACATCGCCCTGCAGTTCGTCGGCAATGGTGACAGCGTGCTGGTCAACCGCGGAACGCTCAGTGGCGGAACCGGCGTGCAGTTCGGTGCCGGCAATGATCGCCTGGAGATGCAGGCCGGCAGCATCACCGGCGGTGTCCTGCAGGGCGATGGCAACGATGTGCTGCTGCTCAACGACGGCACCCTCGACCGTGTCGACCAGGGCAGCGGCGATGACCAGATGACGGTCACTGGCGGCACCATCACCGGCGTGGTCGCACAGGGCAGTGGACGCGACGATTTCGTCATGACCGGCGGCACGATCGGCGCGCTGCAGCAGGGCGACAACATCGATACCTTCCGCATGAGCGGTGGCCGCATCATCGGCGCGTTCGAGGATGGCGACCGGGCCTGGATGACCGGTGGCCGCATCGGCCGGGTCAACATGAAGCTGGACAAGAACCTGTGGGACATGTCCGGCGGTACCGTTGACGGCAACGTGGTGACCGGCTTCGACACCGACACCATCATCATTTCGGGCACGGCCTACATCGGCGGCAACATCAGCGTCAGCGGCGGTGCCGACAGCGTGACCATCACTGATGGCACCGTGCGCGGCCAGGTGCTGCTCAGCACCGGCAATGACACGTTCAACTGGACCGATGGCGGCATCGTCTACGGTGCGATCGACATGGGCCCGGATGACGACGTTGCGAACCTGGCAAACCTCACCCAGACCCACGTCGGCGCAGTACCCCTGTTCGACGGCGGCAGCGGCACCGACCAGCTCAACCTCACCAACGTCAAGACCACTGGCGTCGGGCGCTTCCAGAACTGGGAAACGATCAACCTGGCCAGCAGCACCGAACTGACCTTCGACGGCGCTCTGGTGCTGGGCGATGCCGGCACCGGCACCGGTACGCTCACCGTCGACGACACCAGTACGCTGTTCGCTGGCGGCGGCAACTACGCGATTCGCCCGTTCGCGGCATCGGGCCTGGTCAACGTGGTCAATGCCGGGCGCATCGACCTGACCGCCAGCGGCAGCGCCGGTGATGCCTTCACCGTGCGCGGCAATTACCGCGGAGACGGCGGTGGCGTGTACCTGAAGACGGTGCTGGGGGCCGATGATTCGGCCAGTGACAAGCTGGTGTTCGACGGCGGCACGGCCACCGGCAGCACCGGCATCGGCATCCTCAACGTGGGCGGCGGTGGTGCGGCGACACGTACCGACGGCATCCTGGTGGTGCAGGCATTGAATGGCGCCACCACCGCGCCGGGCGCATTCTCGCTGTTTGCGCCCGTGGCGGCCGGTGCCTATGAGTACTTCCTGTTCAAGGGCGGGGTCAGCGCGGGTACCGGCGAGAACTGGTACCTGCGCTCGACGCTGGTGCAGGGACCAACCCCGGCGCCCAATGGCGGCGGTACCGTCACGCCGCCACCGCCAACACCGCCGGTGGCCCCGCCGCCGCCGATCACGCCGGCGCCACCCCCGCCGCCCGAAGGCGCCACCGATCCGGACCTGACCGCCGGTGAGACCGCCCCACCGCCACCGCCGCCGGAGCCACCGCCGGCGCCGCCGCCGACCGATCCGGAAGTGCCCGAGGTGCCGGTGGCCGGTGGCAGTCTGCCCGGCACGGGCGCGCCGCCGACACCGGATGCGCGCCCGGCAGAGGGCGCCGTGGTGCCGCTGTACCGCGTGGAGACCGCCACCTACGCGGTGGTGCCGCCCCTGCTGCGCGAGGCCTCTCTGGCCAGCCTCGGCACGTTCCACGAACGGCAGGGCGAGCAGCGCCTGCTGTACAACCAGGGCGCGCTGCGCACCGCCTGGGGCCGGCTGGTCGGGCAGAGCAGCGAGATTCACTGGAAGGGCGATGCGCAGCCCGGGTTCGACGGCGATGTGATGGGCCTGCAGGCCGGCCTTGATGTGTGGGCTGCGGCCAACGACAACCATCGCAACCAGATCGGCGTGTTTGTCGGCCGTACCCGCGCGCAGGGCAAGACCACCGGCCTGGCGCTGGGCTGGGAGAACGTGCAGGTGGGCCAGAACCGGCTGGACGACAAGCACGTGGGCCTGTACTGGACACTCACCGGCAGCAACGGTGGCTACATCGATGCGGTAGCGATGCAGAGCCGTTACGACGGGCGCGTGCGTTCCTCGCGCGGGCTTGGCTTCGGCATCAAGGGCGATGGCACCAGTGTGTCGGTGGAGGCCGGCAAGCCGCTGCTGCAGTTCGGCCAGTCGGCCTGGTGGCTGGAGCCGCAGGTACAGGTGATCTGGCAGCGCACCGCGCTGGATGACCGTCGCGATGCGGTATCGAGCGTGCGCTTCGACAACGACAACGCCTGGACCGGCCGCATCGGCCTGCGCCTGGCCGGTGACTACCAGTTGGCCGACAACGGCTAGCAGCCGTACTTCAAGCTCAACTACTGGCACGGCGGCTCCGGCGAGGATCGCATCCGCTTCGACGGCGACGTGATCGTCAACTCGCAGCGCTCGCGTGCGCTGGAAGCCGGCGTGGGTGTGGTCGGGCGCTTCAACCGCACCATCAGCGCCTACGCGGTGGCCGATTACACCCGCGAACTGGGCGGCGATCGCAACGAGAAGCGCCGCATCATCGAAGGCAACATCGGCCTGCGCGCGGACTGGTGACGGCCGCGCGCCCGGGTGGGTGCCGACCTCGGTCGGCACTCATCCCATCACCGCCATGATGCGCTCCGGGTTCCAATCCGCGCTGGATTCCAACCGGCGCCATGATCTGCTCTGGTGGGTGTCGACCTTGGTCGACACGAATCCATCGGCGTCACGATCCCGCGCGTGCACCGGGTGCCACCAACCCGCCCGCATGATCGGCCAGCACCACCACCGCATGCAGCAGGCCTTCCTCCACCTGCGGCGGGCACTGCGCTGCCGCATCATCCATCTCGCGCGCCGACTGCGCCGCCAGCAACACACCCCCGCAGGCGGACACCGCCGCGAGGCACCGCGTGGCCTCGGCCAGTTCCCGGCCACGCGACTCGCCGAGGTGCCGTTCGCGCCAGGGCTGGCCATCGGCAGCGTGGCTTTGCGCGATACCACGCAACCGGGCGAAGAAGGCCGACGGCGCGGCATCGCCGTCGCCCTCGCACAATGCATCTTCCAGCGCTTCAGCCACGGGTGTGGGCAACGCCAGGCCGGGCAGGGCATCGCCCAGCAGGGCGTGCAGGCGGGGATAAGCGGGGTAGGGCGTGTTCATGGCGGCAACCTCACAAGGCAAGGCCACCTGCGGGATGCAAGGTGGCGGGCGGTGCGGGTTGGCGTGCCGGTGAAGCTCTCCACGAGGAATGACGCCGGCGGATCCGAGGATCCCCACGCACCGCCCGCCGCAGAACGACGGACGGTGCATTGTTCGGGCCGGCAACGACGTTGCAAGCCTGCTCGTGAAAAACTTCATTCAGGACGCCAATCCCGGCCAGCGCAAAGCGCGCCGGCAGAGCCACTTTCGCGCTTTTGCCCGAGTGGCAACATGGGCAAAGTTGCAAATGTTGTTGTGCGCGGCGCGTGCCAAAGCCGACATACAACGACAGCGGCAAGCGCGTATGCTGCGGTACTCATCCAAGACGAAGGAACGTCGAATGTCGCTTGATCTTCGCGTGATCGCTGCTGCACTGGGCGCCCTGTTCTGCAGCAGCGCGCAGGCTGCCGCCCCGGCCGTCATCGACCTGCCGACAGCACAGGCGCAGGCCCAGTTGCTGGACATGCTGGAGAAGGAGTCGCTGTACCGCGACCGCGTGGACTGGCCGGCCATCCGTGCGCGCCTGAAGGCGGCGCAGAACGAGCCGGCGCAGGCCCGCGCGGTGCTGCAGGAGGCCACCAGCCGCAGTTCTGGCGGGCATGGCGCGTGGATCAGCGCCAAGCAGCTGCAGGCGAAGGCAGAACGCCTGGCACGCGCCAATGGCGCAGCGACGCCGGCGCCGAGTGCAGCGATTGCTTCAATCGAAGCGCTGGACCCGCGCATCGGCCGGGTGGAGATCGGAGGCTACAGCGTCATGCAGGGCCCCACCGCGCACCAGCAGATGAAGGAACGTGCGCAGCGCTGGCAGGCGATCATCCGGGACCAGGACGGCCGCCATCGTTGCGGCTGGATCGTTGATCTGCGCGGCAACACCGGCGGCAACATGTGGCCGATGCTGCTGGGCGCAGCGCCACTGCTGCGCGCCACGCCCAGCGCCGACGAGGACGTGGGGTCCTTCGCCGCCGCGGACGGCCCCACGCGCTGGCAGCTGACACCGTCCAGCGTGCGGCTTGGCGAGCGCGTGCGGGTCGACCTCGGCGGGCCCGGTTATCTGCTGAAACACCCAGGCGCGCCGGTGGCGGTGCTGACCGGGCCGCGCACCGCCAGTTCCGGCGAGGCGACCGTGCTTGCCTTCCGCGGCCGCCCGCAGACGCGCAGTTTCGGCCAGCCCACCTCGGGGCTGTCCACTGCCAACGTGATGCGGCCGCTGGTCGATGGCAGCGCACTGCTGCTGACCACCAGCGTGATGCAGGATCGCAATGGCCAGGGGGATGGGCTGAAGATCGAACCAGACCAGCGCACCGACAGTGATGCCGCCACGCTGGCTGCGGCGCAGCAGTGGTTGCTGCAGCAGCCCGCCTGCCAGGCGCGCTGATCCATGATCCTGATCGGCCAGCAGGAACGGGTGATGATCGTCGGTCCTACGGAAGCCCACCACTGCCTGCGTTGCGGAACGGAAACCGACTTCGCGCCGCAGCTGCGCTACAAGATGGCGCGCATCGACCTGCTGTTCGGCTTCGCCTACCAGCGCCGTTATGAGCTGGCCTGCACCCGGTGCGAGCACGGCTGGTTACTGGACACCGAAACCATGGACCAGCAGCTGGGTGGGGTGCCGATCCCGTGGCGGCACCGCTTCGGCCTGCCGCTGATGCTGGTGGTCGTGGCTGGCCTGGCCCTGCTGGGCTGGCTGTGGCGGCACGGATTCATCGGTTGAACGCCGGGGCTGTTAAAGTCTGCCCTGCAATCACGTACCGGAACCCACCATGGACCACGACACCCCGTTCGAACCCCTCAACGACCTCGAGGTGCGCCTGCTGCAGGCCCAGGACGGGACGCTGACCGCATCGCAGTTCCTCGATGGCCTGTTGACCTCGACGGCGTTCGTGCTGCTGGACAAGGCCATCGGCGAAGATGGCGCCTGGGACGAGAGCATCTCGCCGCTGGTGCTGACCAGCGAGAGCGGCGAACCGATGTTCGCGGTGTTCACCTCGCCCGAGCGCGCCGGCCTGTGGCACGAGCAGCTGCCGCAGTTTGCCCATGCCATGCCGATCGCGGTGCACGCGCTGCTGGCCGGTATCGGCGACGGTGTCGGCCTGGTGCTGAACCCGGGCCTGGACGTGGGCATGGAGATGATTCCCGATGCCGTGGCCCAGCTGAAGCAGCGCGCTGCGGCGATCACGCGTGGCATGGCGCATTGATTCCTGCCTTGGCTGGCTCGCTGCTGTTTTCAGGCTGGTCTCTTGGCGGGTAACACCCTCCTGTTCTGCATGCGATCGGCATTTCGTAGTTTTCCTAGCGGGCGCGACACCTAGGTAGCGCCTGCGTTTCACGGTGGACCTGTCTGCCGTGTCGCAATTCCCTCTTCCTCGGCCTCTGTTTCAGCAACACGCTCACGGCCCCTTGGCCCTGCGCGCGTTGCTCCATGGATGGCTCCGTTCCTGCTCCGCAATGGCCCGCCCTGCGCTCTGCGCTGGCCGGCCCTTCGCACGCCCAGCGCTTCCTGCGGCTGCACACGTCGCTGGGGAGCGATGTGCTGGTCGCCGAAACCCTCGATGGCGTCGAGCAGATCGACGGCATGGGTTTCCAGTGGACGATCACCGCCCTGTCGTTGGACGCCGGCCTGCAGCTGGCGCCGTTGATCGGGCAGGGTGCGCTGCTGCAGCTGCAGCAGGCCGATGGCAGCCTGCGCCCGTTGCACGGTCGCATCACCGCCGCCGAACGGCTGGGCAGCAATGGCGGCCTGGCGCGCTATCGGCTGCGCCTGCAGCCGTGGCTGGCGTTCCTGTCGCAGCGGGTGGACAGCTACGTCTTCCACGACAAGACCGTGGTCGAGATTGTCGAGGACCTGTTTGCCGACTACAGCGGGCTGGCACCGGCCTGGCGCTGGTCGCTGGGTGACGCCAGCCAGTACGCACGGCGCAGCCTGACCACGCAGTACCAGGAAAGCGACCTGGCCTTCGTCCAGCGCCTGCTGGCCGAGGAGGGCATCTATTACTGGTTCGAGCATGCCGGCGAGCCCGGCGGCGCGGACTTCGGCACGCATACCCTGGTGCTGGCCGACCATAGCAACGACACCACCGAACTGGGCCGCGTGCGCTTCCATCGCCGCGACGAGAGCGAGCGCAGCGACAGCGTGCAGCAGTGGTCCACCGCGCACCGCTGGCGGCCGGGCAAGGTCGAACGTACGACCTGGGACTACCGCACCCTGGAGCGTCGCCAGGCCAGCGCCGAGGCCGGGCAGGGCAACGACCTGGGCATTGTCGACCGTGATACCTGCGGCCCCTATGGCTGGCAGGACAACGCACGCGGCCAGCGCCGCGCGCAGCAGCATCTGGACGCGCTGCGCGTGCGCGCCCATACCATCGATGGCGCCGGCCAATGGCGGGCGCTGGCACCGGGCGCGCGCTTTGGCCTGTCGCAGCATCCGCAGGTGGGCGAGGACGCACAGTTCCTGTGCCTGTCGGTGCTGCACCAGGCGCGCAACAACCTCGATGCCGACGTGTTCGACGCTCTGGAACAGACCCTGGGTCCGTCCAGTGTGGCGGTGCCGGCGCTGCCGGACGCGCTGTCCGGGCTGGCCTACGGCCAGGCGCCGGGCGAGGTGTCCACCGCGTTCTACGACAACCGCTTCGTCGCCATCCCCGCCGAAGTGAACTACCGGCCACAGACCGAGGACGGCCACGGCGCGCACCTGCATCCGCGGCCGACCATCACCGGCACGCTCAGCGCGATCGTGGTCAGCGATGGCGACCCGCTGCTGTCCGACCGCGACCATCGCATCAAGGTGCAGTTCCCGTGGCAGCGCGGCGGCAACGCCAGCAGCGGCCTGGCCCATCCCGGCGGCGACGACAACGCCCCGGCCAACGGAGGCGCCTGGACCTGGGTGCGGGTGATGACGCCGTGGGCCGGCGACAACTGGGGCGGCGTGGTGCTGCCGCGGCGTGGGCAGGAAGTGCTGGTGGCGTTCCTGGAAGGCGATATCGACCGCCCGGTGGTGGTCGGTGCGGTCTACAACGGCCGTGGCCAGCAGGACGCACAGCACAACCAGATCAACGGTGGGGGCGCCACCGCCACCGGTAATGCCGCCGCCTGGTTCGAGGGCAACGACCACGCCGCGGTGTACACCGGCTTCAAGAGCCAGGCGCTGGCCGACAGCCAGGGCGGCACCGGCGGCTACCAGCAGCTGCGCTTCGACGACACGCCCGGGCAGGGCCGCGCGCAGCTGTCCACCACCCAGCACGAGACCACGCTGACCCTGGGGCATCTGAAGGGCGGCCAGGACAATGTGCGCGAAGGCGAGCGGGGTTTCGGCGTGGAGCTGTCCACGCAGGCACAGGGCGCGCTGCGCGCCGGCCGCGGCCTGCTGCTGACCACCGAGCAGGGCTCGCCGCAGATGGCCGCGCCGCAGGCATTGAGCCAGCTGCAGGAAAGCCAGCAGCTGCTGCAGCAGCTGGCCGAATCGGCCGCCAACCAGCAGGCGCAGCTGCCCGGCGAGCCGAACGAGCTGCCGGTGGACAGCACCCTGACCGAGCTGCAGGAGACGCTGCGCGCCACCCATAGCGGCAGTGCCGCCGGCAGCATCGCCGGCGGCGATGGCGAGGCACCGGGCTGGAGCGCGCCGGTGCTGCTGGGCAGCGGTGTGGCCGGCGTGCTGAGCCTGACCCCGGCCGACCAGGTCTGGGTGAGCGGCACCCACACCACGCTGGCCAGCGGCGTGGCACTGAACTGGATGACGCAGGGCTCGCTGACGATGGCGGTGGCCGGCGGGCTGGTGATGTACACCGCCGGCGTGCAGCCCAGCGGTGAAAGCCCGAACCAGGAGCGCGGCATCGCGCTGCACGCCGCGCAGGGCAAGGTGAGCGCGCGTGCGCACAAGAACCAGATGATCGTGGCGGCCAAGACCAAGGTACGCATCGCCAGTACCGAAGCGGACGTGCAGCTGTCGGCGCCGAGCAAGCATCTGCTGGCGACGGCGGCCGGTGCCTACATCCGCATTGAGGGCGACAACATCGAGCTGGGCGCGCCGGGCAAGGTGGAGTTCAAGGCCAGCCAGCGGGATTGGGTGGGCCCGCTGATCAGTTCGGAGGAGACCGACGTTCCAGCTGGGCAGTTCAGTGGCTGCGAGCCGCACTTGAACGCAGCAGTATGCCGACAGGAAGGGTGCGCTGATGTCGGTTGAATCGTTGTGCGAACAGCTGATCGGTATCGATCGCAGCAGCGCAGGTCAGTGCCACCTGCTGATGCAGCCAGCTGTAGAGCGATCTGAGATGGGCGAGGCCTTTGACGCGCTGCTGGAATCGGCTGGAATCCAACCGATCCCGATCGCCATTCGACAGATACCAAAAAACCTGTGGCCGTTCCTGATCCCGCTCGACCTCAGCAAAGGAATGCACTCCCTGTTGTCTGGTCAGGCGGTGGAAATGGCGATGGCACAGCGCTCGGCATCGTCGCTGCTGGCTGCGCGCCCACAGCGTGCGTGTGCGTGGGTATGGACGCCGTTGCTGACACCACAGCTGGCCAGACAGCTTGCCGAGCGTGCGGTGGCGCACTGCCCGCATGCGCAGGGCCGGAAGCGGTGGCTGCGCTTCTACGACCCGATGGTGACGGATCTGTTCCTGCAGTGCTCATCGCGCTCGCAACGGGCGTATCGGTTTGAAGGTGTGACCACGTGGATGTTCCTGGATCGGTGGGGAGAGTGGGCCATCAGCAACGCTGTCGCGCCTGCACTGCGCGGTGACCCTGCCGTGTCCTGGCCCGAGCTGGAATCCATTGGTGCATTGAACCAGGCGTGGATCGGCGCGCTGCGGGCCGGAACCCCACCGGATCGCGCCACGTTCGCGCAGGTGCAGTGCAGTGTCGGAGAGGGGCGCCGTTGTGGTGTCTCCAGTGGTACTGATCTGGATCTGTTCGCCACGCATGCGCTCTTGATCGGGCCTCAGTTCCACAGGCATCCCACTGTCCAGACGCTACTGGCGCAGATCGCGCACGGTGAGCGGTATGGCGATCTGATTCGACGGATTGGAGACACGGAGTGGCAGGACATCCGCATCGCGGCGTCCGCACACGCAAGTGCGATCAAGGGAGACGGGGCACATGACGCGCGATAGCAAAGATAGGTACGACTCCAGCGGGCCCTTCACGGGTGAAAGCAACGTCGGGATCCGCAGCGCGGGCAGTCCAGACATCGTCGATCTTCCGGCGGTTGCCGCCACGCTGCCGGACGAGACAGAGAAATCAGCCTGCGACGTCTGCCGCTCCACTGGGCTGGCCATCCTGCCGGTGCGCTACACGGTGGTGCCTGCCAGCTGCAACGTGAGCCTTGGTGGCCTGTCGCCCGCACACGCCAGCGACGTTGATGTCAGTGCGGCGGGATACACCTACGCGCTCAGAACGTTGCGCCAGGGTCTGCTGTACCTGTACTACGAGCAGGGTCCCTACGGTCCGGAGTACTGGGAGTGCTACGCCATCGCCGGAAACGGCACCCTGTGGCGGCAACCCACCGCCTACAGTGCGCGCGCGATCGCAGGCGGTGGCCTGCCCAGCTGTGGCCGCAGTGGCCACGATCCGATGCGCACGGAGTTCATCACCATCCAGCGCCCGCATGTATGCGGGACGGTCTGGCTGGCCTACTCCCAACACCCCTGGACGCCAGCGACGTTGGATCGCTATGGATCCGACCCGGCCCTGCGCGCCGAGCGGATGCAATCGATCGAGCCAGCCAGATGGATCACGTCGGCGAGAGCAGAAGGCGACCAAGCGCCATTGAAGGATGCCGCCGGGCTGGCCTCGATCATGGAATATCGATGGCTGGATAACCCCTCAGGCGATCCGCCAGACCTTCCGTACAGCAGCGCACTCCCGGGTGCCTCTAATCCGGACGGGGCGCTTCGCAACGTGCGGCTGCACGCGCATGGCACGCGTTACCCCTGGTCGCGGCGGGATTACCCTCGTAGCGACGGTGTCGACCCGCGCCAGCAGCGGTTTGAGCGCCTGAAGCAACACAGCAGCAACGGGCGCATCGGCAGTGATCGTCAGGAGTACCCGCCCATGCTGCTGGGCTTGTGGGATGCGGTTGGCGTCGTGCACGAGCTCAGTGGTTACTGCAATGACCTGGTCGCCTGCATCAACCAGTTCAAGAGCGAGCGCGAACTGGAAGTCAGCGCTGTTGACCAGATCGAACAGATCTCGCGCCTGCTGGAGCTCAACGGTGCGGTGATGGCAGGGAACTACGCAGCACAGACCGTCCGCGAGGTGGAGCGGCAGCGCCGCCTCGGCAATCCCTCGCTTCCCTCATGGGACCCCAAGGTAAAGCTCTCCGAGGAGGAGAAGCGGGAACTCGCGCGGGAGTATGAGCGCCAGTTCCTGCCGCTCTATCTGAAGGACGCCCAGGATGCGTGGAAAAACAAGTACTGGCCGCTGATTGACGAGCCCCGTTTCACCGCGTTCAAGAGGAACATGGACGCGATGACGCAACAGGTACTCGACCGGCTGGGACCGAAGATGTCGGTGCTGGTTGCCTGGCTCCGCCACGATCTTCTGCTGGCGACGCTGGAAGACTTTGACGGCAAGTCTGCGGCGCAAGGGGAGTGGTTCGAGGAGATCATCACAGAGGCGATCGCCGTGCTTGGTATGCACGAGATAGGCCGTGCGTTGCTGACTGAACTGTCCCACGATATAGAAGTTACCGGAAGAAAATCCCTGCTCTGGCGAGTCATTGCGAAGAACGACGAAGAGTCTCGCAAGGAGCTGCAGCAGACACTCGAGGCGGCGCAGGTGTGCGCCAACACAATTCTCGAAGCGGCCGGCGCAAGCTGGGCGGCATTTGTCGCAGGCACCGCGCAACTTAAGTCTTACTTGGCCCTTTACCGCAAGTTGGAGGCGGCGCAGAAAGAGGCCGCGCCCCCCACCGCCAGTGCCCGCATCCTTCGCGACAGTGGCGTCGATCGCTTCGTCACTACCGCAGGTGCCTACCTTCTGAATCGATTCCCGATGAAGGGCATCCAGGACACCGCCGGCAATGCGATGGTCCGGTTCGTGCTTCTGACGCGGGCGCTGATGGAGCGCGATGAGGCCATCAGCCTGGTGGCCGAAGAGCTGAGCAGTGGCCAGCAGGGCAAGCGCTACTTCCTGGAGCGTATTCAGTTCTACAGAACCAAGGGCAGCGCGCTGCCGATGCAGTTCGCGCTTCGGGACCTGGAGCTGCATCACGGCGCGCTGGCGATGCGCAAGCGTTGGCAGGCTGCGGCAGAGAGCAGCCGCAATGTTGTCCGTCTGAACTCACTGACCGGCGTGCTGGAGATGGTGAACTTGATCCATCTGGCCACGAAGGTGGATAAGCAGACGCGAGACTATGCGACGCTATTGGCTTCTGGAATGTCGCTTGTGGCTGTGTATACCGGTGTGCACGAGGCTTTGGCGAAAGAGTTCTTTGGCGCGGGTAGCGCCAGTGCCATACGGATGAAGGTTGCCGGAAGTGTGTTGGCCGGGGCGGGTAGTTTTATTGGGGCGTTCTACAGCGTCTTGGAGGCTGAGAAGGCAAGTGAATTTGGTATGCGCGCCCCTATAGCGTTGGTGATAAAAGGAGGAGCAATGGCAGCTACCGCATCTGCTCAGTTCTTGACCGCTCTTGCCTATTCTTCCCCTGTCATTGAGCGCGTGGTAGGACGCAACTCACTAACGATCGGCCTTAGAAGTTTAAGGGCTGGCATTGAGGCAGCGGCGGGTGGAGAAGGTGGGCACATCGTTTCCTCTCAAGCCATGAAACGTATCGGTACATGGATCTTGCGACTTGGCGGATGGGAGGTGGCTTTGGGTCTTCTGCTCGTCGAAGTTTTGATATGGGCTGTTAGCGCGAATGATCTGGAGAAGTGGTGTATGACCAACGTCTTCGGTAAGAGGATTGGTGACAGGTCGAGAGGGCGTCGCTCGTCCGACAATGTCTATGCGACTGCACAGGAGCAGCAGCTGGCATTTGACAGGGCTATTGGCTCGGTTTCGATTCGGTCTCAATAGGTGGGGTGCTCAAGTGAGTGTTGGTGAGGACGTGTTGCTTGAAACAGAGATCGGAACTATTTCCGGTCAGAGGGTTCAGTACGTCATGGAGAATATTTTTTGGCGAGAGGGAGATTGCGTGGGAATGGCTGCGACTGGTGCTTTGTCCGCTGCGCTGGGTCATAGCGGCGTCGCTGCCGGTATGGCGGTGATGTCTTCAGAGGAAATGGAAGAGCCGGTTGCGAGGGTTGAGTTTTTGCTCGACGAGGTGCCTGTTGAAGGGCTGCTTTGGAACTGGCCTTTCAGCGAGGGGGATTTCGTCAGGGTCGTCGGAAAGCGAGATGGCGAAGGGAAATTCTTCGCTCTATCAGTGCTCGATGAGAGTAAGAGATTAATCGTTTCCTATCCGCATGTAAGTGCCGGAAGTTGGGCTCACTGGATTTCTGTAGCGAAGTATTCTCTCATGTTCGCCGTTCCATACTGGGCAGTCTTTTTAGGTGTTTTGTCTGTAGTCTCATCATTGTCGGTTGAGATTCTTGTGTACGCATATTTTGCAGGGGTAGTTTTTTCTCTTGCGGTTGGGTACCGGATTGGGCGCAGATTCATTCGCTACGCGAAGATGGCGGATTCGATATTCTCTGCGCTTGGTTGGAGTCGAGGGGCGACAATTGACTTGCGGAAGATAACAAGGGCGGCGCGTCAAAAAGGTGATCATGTCGCATTGGGTGATACCTATTTCAGATACTGAGCGATGTGAGTTTATTGGGTAATTCAAGCCGAATTTCCTTGGCCAGGGAAATTCGGATGATCGCATTGCATTTGGCGGTGCATGCTTTGACTATTAAGGTTGCAAGGTTATGCGTGCTGATGGCGGCTGACATCTATCGCCTTTGGGCGGCTCGCGCACAGTGGTGTTGACCTCTTCGTCACCACTGCCGGCGCCTGCCTGCTGAATCGGTTTCCGCTCAATGGCATCCAGGACACCGCCGGCAATGCCATGGTCCGGTTCGTGCTTCTGACACGGGCGTTGATGGAGCGCGATGAGGCCATCAGCCTGGTGGCTGAAGAACTGAGCAGTGGCCAGCAGGGCAAGCGCTACTTCCTGGAGTGCATCCAGTTCTACCGAACCAAGGGCAGCGCGCTACCGATGCAGTTCGCACTTCGGGACCTGGAGCTGCATCACGGTGCGTTGGCGATGCGCAAGCGTTGGCAGGCAGCAGCAGAGAGCAGCCGCAATGTTGTCCGTCTGAACTCACTGACCGGCGTGCTGGAGATGGTGAACTTCATCCATCTGGCCACGAAGGTGGACAAGCAGACGCGTGACTACGCGACGTTATTGGCCTCTGGAATGTCGCTTGTGGCTGTGTATGCCGGTGTGCACGAGACCGTGGCGAAAGAGTTCTTTGGTGCGGGTAGCGCCAGTGCCATACGGATGAAGGTTGCCGGGAGTGTGATGGCCGGGGCGGGTAGTTTTATTGGGGCCCTTTACAGCCTCGCTGACGCTCTGAGCTCTTTCAGGAATGGCAAATACGCTCTGTCCACGGTGCTCTTGGTCAAAGGCGGGACGGTTGGGATAAGCGGGTCTGCTCAATTTTTGACGGCGCTTGCCTATTCATCTCCTGTAATCGAGCGGACTCTGGGAAAGAATGCGCTCACCCTAGGGCTGAGAGGACTGCAAGCTGGACTTGAGATCGCTGCCGGAGGGGAGGGCGGAAGTATAGTCGCATCGCAAGCTATGAGGCGCGTTGGCGTATGGATTTTGCGACTAAGCGGATGGGAGTTGGCTCTAGCCCTGCTGGTCATCGAAGTCCTGATATGGGCGATCATCCCAAACGAGTTGGAGAAATGGTGTGCGTCAAACTCATTTGGAAAGAATGCTGGGAAGAGAGGAAGTAGCTTCTACGCAACAGCGCGGGAGCAACGGCTGGCGTTCGAGAAGGCTCTTGGCTCTGTGTCGATGAGGACGCAATGATTACTCAAGAGCAGGTGGGACTTGGGGGCAATGGCCCCCTCGAGACTGAGGTCGGTGTAGTCTCCGATCTTCGAGTTCAGCATGCTGTCAAGAATACATTCTGGCGCGATGGTGATAGTGAAGGAATGGCAGCAACTGGTGCCTTCGCAGCTGCGCTAGGCCTCAGTGGACCAGCAGCGGGTATGGCGATGATGTCTGCGGAGGAAATGGCCGAGCCGGTCACTAAGGTCGAGTTCCAGCTTGGTGATCTCGCCGTAGAAGGGCTTCTCTGGAACTGGCCATTTAGCGAAGGTGATCTTGTTCGAGTTGTCGGGACACGGGATAGCGAAGGAAAATTCTTTGCTATCTCTGTTCTTGATGAGCAGAAGAGGTTGATCGTCTCCTACCCGCACGTTAGTGCTGGCTCGATAGCGCATTGGATTGTCGTTCTGAAACTATCACTAATCGTATCGATTCCTTGGTGGGGACTTATAATAGGGTGGTTTGCCTGGATGACCTCCGCGCCATTTAATTTCTTGGCTCGTTCGTACTTGATTGGTGTTCTCGTATTTTGTGTAGTTGGGTATCGAATTGGTCGTAGATTTGTCAGTTACGCCAGAATGGCGGATTCAGTTTTTTCTACGCTTGGGTGGAAGGGGGCGAGGCGAATGAATCTTCGTAGAGTGACTAAGAGGAAGCGACAGCCGGGCGACCATCCCGCCCTAGGCGATACCTATTTCAGATATTGAATGGTGCTTATCAGTGTTGGGGCGATGACCGGCGGGTAGTAGACTGGCTAGGACCGAAGATGTCGGTGCTGGTTGCCTGGCTCCGCCACGATCTGCTGCTGGCGACGCTGGAGGACTTCCATGGTCAGTCTGCGGCGCAGGGAGTGAGGTTTGAGGAGATCATCGCCGACGCCATCGCGGTGCTTGGCATGCACGAGATCGGCCGTGCTTTGCTGACTGAATTGGCTGGCGATCTGGCTGTGACTGGAAGATCGTCTTTGCTGTGGCGAGTCATTGCGCAGAATCAGGACGCTGCCCGGCTGGAGCTGCAGCAGACGCTCAAGGCGGCTGACGCCGGAGCCAACACCGTTCTGTCTGCCGCAGGTGCGAGCTGGTCGGCATTTGTGTCCGGAACGGCGCATCTGAAGACCTTCATCTCCAACTATCGCAAGCTGGAGGCTGCGCAGAAAGAGGCCGCGCCCCCCACCGCCAGTGCCCGCATCCTTCGCGACAGTGGCGTTGATCGCTTCGTCACTACCGCAGGTGCGTACCTTCTGAATCGATTTCCGATGAAGGGCATCCAGGACACTGTCGGCAATGCCATGGTCCGCGTTGTGCTCCTGACGCGGGCATTGATGGAGCGCGACGAGGCGATCAGCCTGGTGGCCGAAGAGCTGAGCAGCGGCCAGCAGGGCAAGCGCTATTTCCTGGAGCGCATCCAGTTCTATCGCAAGAAGGGGAGTGCACTGCCGATGCAGTTCGCGCTTCGAGATCTGGAGCTGCACCATGGCGCGCTGGCGATGCGCAAGCGTTGGCAGGCAGCGGCGGAAAGCAGCCGCAATGTCGTCCGTTTGAATTCCCTTACGGGCGTGTTGGAGATGGTGAATTTCATCCATCTGGCAACCAAGGTGGATAAGGATACGCGTGACTACGCAACGTTACTGGCGTCCGGCATGTCGCTTGTGGCTGTGTATACCAGTGTGCATGAAACGGTAGCCAGGGAGTTCTATGGGGCGGGTAGTGTCAGTGCTATTCGGATGAAGGTTGCCGGCAGTGTGCTGGCGGGAGCAGGTAGTTTTACTGGGGCGGCTTACAGCTTGTCGGACTTCAAAAGTCGGCTTGAAGATGGGCGACGCTGGTCTGCCGCGGCTTTGCTGATGAAGGCAGCGCTAACGTCAGCGGTTGGTAGTGCGAACTTTCTCACCGCGCTGGCCTATTCCTCTCCAGTTCTAGAGCGTCATCTGGGGCGAAACAAGTTGAGTTTGGGTCTTCGTGGGTTGAGGGCCGGGATAGAGGCTGCGGCCGCGAGGGAAGGGGAACTCGTTTTGTCGAGTCAGGCTATGAAGCGCCTTGGCGGTTGGATACTGCGCTTGGGCGGTTGGGAGATTACGTTGGCACTGCTTGTGATTGAAGCGACCGTGTGGGTAATCAGCCCGAACGATCTCGAGAAGTGGTGCGAGTCCAACGTATTCGGGAGGGCAGCTAGTAAAGCTCCTCCCTCGGCCAGCGATAGTAGGAACCTCCAGGAGGCCGTTCTGAAGCAGAACGACGCGTTTGACAAAGCAATAGGGAAAGTAACTACAAGGTCGCAGTCGTGAAAGGCGCACATTACATGGATGTTCCGAGCAAAATTCCGCTGGATACAGAGGCTGGTGTGATCTCAGAACTTTTCGTTGAACATGCGTTCGAGGATGTTCTGTCCCGTTCTGACGATCGAGAGCAAATGGCCGTAGTGGGTGCAGTTGCAGCAGCGCTCGGCTTGAGTGGGCCATCAGCAGGCATGGCCGTGATGTCAAGCGAAGGGGGGGCGGAGCCAGTGGTGCGAGTCAGGTTCATGCTGGGAGATCTATCGGTGTCTGCTCTGCTGTGGAACTGGCCGTTCAGGCAGGGGCAGAGCGTTAGAGTGGTGGGCAAGCGATGGCCCGACGGAACATTCTCTGCAATCTCTGTATTGGACGAGGATGAGAGGCTGATCGTTTCCTATCCTCATGTTACGGCAGGCAGTACCTCGCACTGGCTGCGTGTCTTCTGGATTTCCTTGGCGATCTCAGTAGTTTGGTGGGGGGGGCGGCTGTTCTCGCAACGGTCTTTGTTTGGGACGTCAAATCCGATAGTAAGTTCGAAGTTATTTCTGGCGCCTGCATTGCCGGAGCCTCAATTTTTGGAGTGATTGGATGGAGGATCGGGCGTCGTCTATCTAGATTTGCGAGGATGGCAGACCGCGTATTCACTGCGCTGGATTGGAGCGATCCCACGAAGATTAATCTCAGGTCTGGGAAGTTCGCTCAGGCGCGAGAGGGCGATAGTTCCGGCGTTGGGGATACCTACTTCAGATACTAGCTGTTATCAATCTGGCAGTGTGGGGGCGCTACTGGTCTGGTTTCGATTCGGTCCCTCAAGGAGTGGTATGCAAATGAGTGACGGCAAAGAGGCTCTACTTGAAATGGAGAGCGGAGTTATCTCCGGTCTCAAAGTTCAATGCGTGATGGAAAATATTTTCTGGCGAGAGGGCGATCGCGTAGGAATGGCTGCGACCGGTGCGCTGTCCGCCGCATTAGGTCTCAGTGGTTCGGCTGCCGGCTTGGCGATGATGTCTGTGGAGGAAATGGAAGAGCCAGTTACTAAAGTTGAGTTCAGACTTGGTGAAATGGATGTGGAGGGGCTTCTCTGGAATTGGCCTTTTAACGAGGGTGATGTTGTTCGAGTTGTCGGCGCACGGAACGATGAAGGAAGGTTTTTTGCTATCTCAGTTCTTGATGAGGATAGAAGGATCATTGTTTCCTATCCGCATGTTAGTGCTGGTACGTTGGCGCATTGGTTCTCAGTGTTTAAATACTCGCTTGTGATCTCAATTCCGTGGTGGGGGTTGGTAATAGCTTTCTACGCGTGGAAATTCTATGCGCCATTTCACCTGTTGGTTCAGTCATATTTGGTGGGGGTTCTTGTCTTCTGTGTGATTGGGTATCGAGTTGGCCGTAGGTTTGTCAGTTACGCCAAATTGGCGGATTCAGTTTTTTCTACGCTTGGATGGAAAGATGCGAGGCGAATGAATCTTCGGAGAGTGACCAAGAGCAAGCGTCAGCCAGGCGACCACCCCGCCTTGGGCGATACCTATTTCAGGTACTGACCATCAGCAGCTGACACCGCGCCTTCCCAGCAGTCCGCATATCCCTATCGCGCCGCCGCAATCGCCTTCACCCGCGCCTTGGCCAGCGCTTCACCAATCGCCGGGCCTTTCAGGTGCGTCGTATCCAAATCCCGCGCCTGTACCGAAAGCGCTGCCTGGTGCAGGCGCTTGAGCGTTTCACCCTGCGGGTAGTCGGCGTCCTCAAATCCGAGCCGGCCGCGCTTGTCGGCCTCGCAGCACAGCGCGATGCGGGCCACGCGCTCGGGCCGGCGCAATGCATCGCAGCGGCCCAGCAACTCCAGCACGGTGGCATCGCGTAGCTCATCGATGCGGTGCACGTTCAAGTGCTCGCGGCAGACCGCTTCGGCCAGTTGCTGGTGCTCGGTGGGAATCTTCAGGCGCGCGCACAGCGCCTTGAGCGGCTTCAGGCCGCGCTGCTCGTGCATGATGTGGCGCGGCCATTCGTCCGGCGGGGTCAGGCCCTTGCCGAGGTCGTGGGTGAGGGCGGCGAAGCCGACCAGGTCATCACCCGGCGCCAGTTTCGCGGCCATGTCGCTGACCATTTCCTGGTGGATGCCGGTATCCACTTCAGGGTGGAACTCCGCGCGTTGCGGCACGCCGTACAGTGCTTCCAGCTCGGGCAGGATCGGGCCCAGCGCATGCGCATCGTGCAACGTGCGCAGGAAGGCGGACGGGCGTTCGCAGACCAGCGCCTTGCGCAGTTCCTGCCACACGCGCTCCGGTACCAGTGCATCAAGCTCACCGCTGGCGGCCACCTCGCGCATCAGCGCCGTGGTTTCTTCGGCGACGCTGAAACCCAACGGTGCGAAGCGCGCCATGAAGCGTGCCGCGCGCAGCACACGCAGCGGATCTTCGACGAACGCAGGGCCGACGTGGCGCAGCACGCGCTGTTCAAGATCACGCACGCCACCGTAAGGGTCGACCAGCGTGCCGGTGCCTTCGTCGCAGGCAATGGCGTTGATGGTGAAGTCGCGGCGCTGCAGGTCCTCTTCCAGCGTCACCGCCGGATCGGCGTCGACCACGAAGCCGCGATAGCCGCGGCCAGATTTGCGCTCGGTGCGTGCCAGTGCGTATTCCTCGCCGGTCTGCGGGTGCAGAAATACCGGGAAATCGCGGCCCACCGCAGTGTAGCCCTGCGCTTCCATCTGCGCGGGTGTGGCTCCGACGACTACCCAGTCGCGGTCGCCGGCGGGGCGCTGCAGCAGGCGGTCGCGCACGGCGCCGCCGACAAGATAGATCTTCATGGGGGGATGATCGCATGGTCGGCGCAGATGCACCGGTAGTGGCGGCCGCTGGCCGGCACCCCCTGGACAA